>CANQZT010000098.1 GCA_947628335.1 uncultured Clostridia bacterium
GTACGCACTACCTGCAGCTATAGTATACCAAGATGTTGCTTTTTTACCTGATGATGTAATTCCATTTGTTTTTCCACAACATAGCGCACATGAACAATATGCCGACGTATTGAAAGTTTTTACTATCGGTGTTTTTCCTGATACTTTTTTTGCAAGCACCGAATTAGAGTTTATTTGAACATTCGCTGTTCTTTCTTCACTTCCTCTTGATGTAACATTTTTACTTACCTGAACTACTTTATTTACAGGTTCTTTTATAACTGTTTCAGATATTATTGTTCTTTCTATTTCTATGTCATTTCTAAATTTTGCACGATATACAATTTCTTTTAATCCATTTTCTCCTTGCGTAATGACTTTATTTGTTGCACTTTCATTTACTTGTTGGGCTTCTTTTGTAACTGTTTCATATGGTATTTCTACTTGCTCTGTAATAATTTTTTCTGTTATTGTTGTATAATCTCCTAGTAGTTGTTCTATCGATACTTCACTATTCTCTTGTGCAAGTTTTACAACACTCTTTCCCTCTTCTAGTGCTTTTGTAATGGTGATTGTTTTATTTTCTGATATTTCTGACTCTAGATTTGGTACTACTTCCTCTTCTGGTAATACTACAATATGACTTTCTTCTAGTATATCTGCTACTTTTGTTTTCGTTGTTAATACATCCATTTCATAATTATTTGAAAGTATGATTTTAACATTATTCAGTTGTAAATTAGTTGCCATTACTCCAAAACCTAATACAAACATAAGCAAAATGGCTATGCATGCTATCTTTTTTATCGATAGTGATGCTTTTTCATTTTCAATCATTTGTACAAATATCCCTCCTTCAAGCGATGACCTTATTATATATTATAAAAATTTAAATGTCAAATATAAAATAAATGTCTTAAAATCGCTGTATACTAACATTATATTCAACTTGTACAATTAATATGACTAAAATTTTTTTATTTTTTTTATATTAAAATTTTGATATAGTCTATATATTATAAAGTAAAAGAAAGAGAGACTTTAAAATTTCAAAGTTCTCTCTTTCTTTTTTTGTGTGTGGATTTAGACCTGCATAATAACTCTAACTCCTGCATCAGAAACATAATCATCAGGGTACTCATATGTCCTTCTAGTCATGGAATATTCTTTTCCACTGACTCGAAAACTTCCTCCTCGTAATACACGCATATCAAGCTCAAAGGACTCTTGAGTCCATTTCGATAAGTTACCCGCGAAGTCGTACAGATTATTTAATGCTCTACCTGTTCCAGTTACAACCAGTTTCCCACTATAGTTTCCTATGTTTGAAGAATCATATAAATCTTCTTTTCTTACAGCATTGGAACTAACTAACCACTCAATAATTGTGTCAAATTCCGCTCCATATACTAAATAACTTATACTTCCTCCTTTAAAATTTTCTGCTATTTTCACAGCATCCCAGAATGTCCCTGACCATGGTATTTCGTTTTTTACCGATCGTGGTTTTCCTTTTTGCATGGATATATCATATCTGGATACGTAACAACCGCCTAGATTCCTCATGTGTATTTTTTGTCTAAATAGATTTTCTTCATTGAAACCTGTATAGGAAAATTCCTCCTCATAATATTTTCTCCTACCAAGCTTTTCATTGAAATTTCTTCCATCAAGTGTTCCATTTGGCTTTAACATATCAGACGGCACCCATACCATCTGATCATATAGCCTCTTTGTTGCTTCTTTGTCCCAGTCCACTACGCAGTCTTTTGGGATTTTGTAAATTACCAAACCTCCGCAGAAAATTTCTGTCTCCGATACCAACCCTGAAACAGTCCAACCCTCTGGGATTATTGCCTTATTTCCCATGCGGTCAATAAATAACGCAGTTTCTTTAGCATACTCTCCTGGATTAATTATCCCACTACCTTTGTCCACACACACCCGATTTTTAATCATACTGCTACCTCCTTTAATATTGCAATTTATCGGTTTCTACATGGCTTTTGCCACTATATAAATAATAACATAATTTATTAGATTTTGCAACTTTTTATGTCAAATTGTTTTGTAAGAACCCTAAATATACTCTTACATTTGTACTTCTATTTCATTAATTTTTCCATTATCTATTAATTTTACGCACTTCTTATCTATTTCTTCTCCATTTAATATAAATTTTTCTACTCCTGTATTTTTTCCGTTTGGATTTTTTACTTTTATATTGTATACACTTGTCTTATACTCATAACGGATACTATATTCTTTCCATTCTTTTGGAATTACTGGTTCTATTGCTAATGTTTGATTTTCTATTTTCAACCCAAGTATATATTCAATTCCTGCTTTATACATCCAACTACTTGAACCTGTATACCATGTCCATCCACCTCTTCCAATTAGATTTCCTACACCGTATACATCTGCAACTATTACATATGGTTCTACTTTATAACGATTTACGGCTTCTTTTGTTCTTGTGTGTTCTATCGGATTTATCATTTTAAAATATTGTGTTGCTTTATCTCCATTCCCTAATATCGCCCATGCAATTATGGTCCATATTGCAGCATGTGTGTATTGACCACCATTTTCTCTTACTCCTGGCAAATAAGCTTTTATATATCCTGGTTCTAATTTCGAATTTTCAAATGCTGGATCTAGTAATTTTATAACTCCATTTTCTTTGTCTACTAAATAATTTTCCAAACTTTCCATTGCTATATGTTGCTTTTCATTATCCCCAGCACGAGATATAATACTCCAACTTTGTGCAATACTATCTATTTTACATTCCTCATTTTCTATGCTTCCTAATATTTGACCATCATCTGTATATGCTCTCCTATACCATCTTCCATCCCAACCTGATGTATTTAATGCCTTTTTTAATTCTTCCATCAAATTCTGATATCTTTGAACTCTTTGCATATCTTGTCTTTGTTCACATATTGGTATAAATCTATTTAATGTTTCATATAAGAAGAAACCTAGCCATATACTTTCTCCTTTTCCTTTGTTTCCAACTGTGCTAAAACCATCATTCCAATCTCCCGAACCAATTTTAGGCAAATTATGCTCACCAAACGAGATTGCTTTATCTATTGCTCTTACACAATGCATATAAATTTCTTCTTCTATTTCTGATGGTAAATGCTCATCATAAATTTCGTCTTGACCTTCTTTTAAAACCTCCCCTGATATATATGATACCTTTTCTTCTAGAATTTTAGTATCTCCTGTAAATTTTATATATTCTGCTGTTACATATGGAAGCCATAATAAATCATCTGAAAATCTAGTTCGAATTCCTCTTTTTGTTTCTGTATGCCACCAATGTTCTACATCTCCTTCTAAAAATTGATGACTTGCATGTTTTAATATTTGCTCTTTCATAAGGTTTGGTTCTATATATTTCATTCCCATTGTATCTTGTAATTGATCTCTAAATCCATATGCTCCTCCTGATTGATAAAATCCACTTCTTGCCCATAATCTACATGCAATAGTTTGATATGACATCCATCCATTAAGTATTATATTCATAGATTCAAGTGGCGTTTTTATTGTAACTCTTCTTAATATTTCATTCCAATATTGCTTTGTATTTTCTAATTCTTGTTTAGCATTTTCTGGTATTGTGTATTTATATGCAATCTCCGTAGTATTTTTTTCATCAGCACCAAGTATAAAAACTAATTTTTTATCTTCAAACGCTTTTAATTCTACTTCCACTTCTATAGCAATACATGGTGTTCGCCCTATAGCCCCTTCATTTCCAAGCGTATTTTTATTTAACGCTTCTGGATTTTTTATTGTGTCTTTCCCTATAAATGATATCCTATCCCCAGTATATGACTTTATTTTTTCACTACTTGATAAATAACATTTTGACTCTTTAATATCATATAAATATTGATTTCTTGCATAGATAATGTTCGCATTTTGATCATAATTTATATTTATATATCCATTTGTCTTTACTATATCTTCCCCTAAAACTGGCTTTATATAGTACACTAATTTTAATTTTTTCTTTTCAGGAGTCGTATTTTTTAATCTTAATAAATTTACCTTTACATTATCTTGTATTGGTATAAAAGTTTCTTGTTCTTGTAATAATCCCATTTTCATACTGGTAAACTTCGCATAGCCAAATCCATAGGTCATATAATATTCATCATCATCTTGATTTAAATTTGGACATAACGACCAAGTAATTTTCTTATCTTCATCTTTAATATAAATTATTTCTGATGGTACATCTAATACTGCATTATTATTCCAATCTGTAATTCTATTTAGTCTGCTGTTTTTATACCAAGTATAACCTGAATTATTATTCGTAATTACTGTTCCAAAATTTGGATTTGCAAGTACATGACTCCATACAACAGGTGGTTTTATATTTTTTGTCATTTTTATTATATATTCTTTTCCATCTTCTGAAAATGCTCCATAATCATTATAATATTTTAAATTTTCTATATTTATTAATTTATTTCTCTTTTCCTCATTTGTAAATAGCTTGTTATTTACTTCCTCATAATGTCCCATTTTTATTGTATCTAAATACTCTTCTTCTTTTTCTTTAATAACATTTTTGATATTTCCTAAATGTGCATCTATTATTAAATTTGCTCTAAATTCTAGTAAATCTTTATCCTCTATTTCATTTGCATTTAATACATATATACCACCTTTTACATTTAATAAATACATAAGTTGTCTATTTAAAATTTCGGTTTCTATTGCTTCTTTTACATATCTTTCATATACATTTTCTTCTTCATTTAAAATTATTAAGTCAATTTCTTCATTTTTTGCTTTGAAATATTCATATGCTTTTAATATGTCTTTAATTACATACGCATCATTTACATCTTTTATTTTTACTAATAACATCGGTAAATCACCTGATATCCCATACTTCCATAGTTCATTTATTTCATATGATTTATTGTATTTATTAAGATACATTTTTTTCATTGGATTTTGTACTATAAGATATGATAATATTTTCTGATAAATTTCTATATCAGTTCCTTTCAATCCTAAATATCTTGCCTCTTCTTCTACTCTTACTCTTGATAATTCAAAAGCTCGTTTTATATTTTCTACATTACAATATTTTTCAATATACTCTTTTACTTTTTCTTTTTCCTCTGATACACAAATAATTAGATTTATATTTACTTTCTCTTTAGGTTTTATTTTTACTGTTCTTTTTAGTGCTATTATTGGAGATACTGTTAAACCTAAATTTTTTGAAAATGGTATAGAATTTTCTATCATTTTTGGAATTCCTATACCTTTTCCTCCATTTAATTTTTCTTCATCTATTTCATACTCCAGTTCTCCTACTGTTTCATCTTGAGTGTATAAATTTACTCCTAAATAAATAGGTTCTATATCTCCTCTTTTATTCCTTTTTACTAAAATTGAATTTGTATCTTCTAAATATTCGTATTTTAGAAATAAGTTATTAAATGCCATATGTGCATTATCTTGTTCTTTAGCAGATAATACTGGATTAAATACACTTGAAATTTCAAAAGTTTCTTCTAAATTTCCATTATTTTTTATTTCTAAGTTTCGTATCTCTACTGAATCATTCGGTGCAGTTATAATTTTCATAGTTGTAGTTACTGTATCATCTTTTCTTATTATTTCATCTGTGTCTGGCATGAACGCAACTGTATATTTTTCTGGCTTTATTGAGTTACTTTTATACATTGTACTCCATATTTTTTTACTTTTAATATTTTTTATATAAAATGCTATTCCTTGAGGGTAGTCATTGGTCATTTTGTATCTGTTTATATAAATATTTTTATACTTGCTAAAACCTTCTCCTCTTTCATTCATGTATACTGAATAATTGTCATTTGAAATTACATTATAATTGTTTAAATGATAATTTAACTTTGTAAATTCTCTTCTTGTATAATTTTCATAATTTATACT
>CANQZT010000099.1 GCA_947628335.1 uncultured Clostridia bacterium
TTGTCATTGCAAAAGAGGTAAAAAGTGTGTATAATAAATAAAGACTAAAACAAGAGGAGGAAAAAAATGTTAGTAGCAAATGGGGTGACAGTACAATTTGGAAAAAGAATATTATTTGAAGATGTAAATATTCGTTTTGGAAAAGGAAATTGTTATGGAATAATAGGAGCCAATGGTGCAGGAAAATCTACCTTTTTAAAAGTTCTATCAGGAGAAATAGAACCATCAAAAGGAGAAGTTACAATTGAAAAAGGAGAAAGATTGTCTATATTAAAGCAAGATCACTTTGCATTTGAAGAAGAAAAAGTAATAGATACAGTAATAATGGGAAATGCAGAGTTATATAAAATAATAAAAGAAAAAGATGAAATCTATTCTAAACCCGATTTTAGTGAAGAAGATGGAATGAAAGCTGCAAAATTAGAAGAAAGATTTGCAGAACTTGATGGATGGAATGCAGAATCAGATGCCAGTGTATTATTAAATGATTTAGGAATTGATAATGAAAAGCAAGAAAAATATATGAAAGACTTAGAAGCAAGAGAAAAAGTAAAAGTTTTACTTGCACAAGCCCTATTCGGAAATCCAGATGTACTTTTGCTTGATGAACCAACAAACGACTTAGATTTAAAAAGTATAGAATGGTTACAAGAATTTTTAATAAACTTTGAAAATACAGTAATAGTAGTATCACATGATAGATATTTTTTAAACAAAGTATGTACACATACAGCAGATGTAGATTTCGGAAAAATAACAGTATATCCAGGAAATTATGATTTTTGGTACGAATCTAGTCAATTAGCTTTAAAACAAGCAAAAGAATCAAATAAAAAGAAAGAAGAAAAAATAAAAGAGTTACAAGAATTTATAGCTAGATTTAGTGCAAATGCATCAAAATCAAAACAAGCGACCTCAAGAAAAAAATCATTAGAAAAAATAGAATTAGAAGAAATAAAACCATCAAACAGAAAATATCCTTATGTGGACTTTAAAGCAGATAGGGAACCTGGAAAGGAAATATTGCAAGTAAAAAATATATCAAAAACAATAGATGGAGAAAAAATCTTAGACAATATAACATTCACAGTAAAACAAGGGGATAAAATTGCATTTTTAGCAGATAATGAAAATGCAAAAACTATATTATTTCAAATTATATCTGGAGAGATGAAACAAGATGAAGGCGAAATTATATGGGGAACTACAATAACAAATAGCTATTTTCCAAAAGATAACAATTACTTATTTACACAAGATTTAACACTTGTGGATTGGTTAAGACAATACTCAAAAGATCCAGATGAAACATTTGTAAGAGGATTTCTAGGTAGAATGCTATTTTCAGGAGAAGAAGCTCTAAAGAAAATAAATGTATTATCAGGAGGAGAAAAAGTAAGATGTGTATTGTCAAAAATGATGCTGTCAGGAGCAAATTTCTTAATATTTGATGAACCAACAAATCATTTAGATATGGAAAGTATTACATCAGTAAATGAAGGAATGAAAAATTTTAAAGGAAATATATTATTTACATCCCACGATCATCAACTAACACAAACAGTTGCAAATCGCATAATAGATATAAAACAAGATGGAAAAATAATAGACAGAGAAGTTACATATAACGAATACTTAGGAGTTGAATAAAAAATGGATAAAATTATACAAACGATAGCAGATGAATTAAATGTAAAATATACGCAAGTAGAAAATACCGTTAAATTAATTGATGACGGAAACACCATTCCATTTATTGCACGTTATAGGAAAGAAGTGACAGGTGGGCTTTCTGACGAGACACTAAGAGAATTAGGCGAAAGGCTTACTTATTTAAGAAATTTAGAACAAAGAAAAGAAGAAGTAAAAAAATCTATTGAATCACAAGGAAAACTAACTGATGAACTAGTAAAAGACATTGAAAATGCTATTACACTTGCGGAAGTAGAAGATATATATCGTCCATATAAGCAAAAGAAAAGAACGCGTGCAACTATTGCAAAAGAAAAAGGTTTAGAGCCTCTTGCACAAATAATATATGAACAAAAAGAAACGAGAAATATAAATGAGATTGCAAAAGAATATATAAATAAAGAAAAAGGAATAGAAAATGTAGAAGAGGCAATAAATGGAGCATTAGATATAATTGCAGAAAATATATCAGATGATGCAAATTATAGAAAACAAATAAAAAGAATATATTATAAAGAAGCAACAATTACAACAAAGGCAATTAAACCAGATGAAAAATCAAATTATGAAATGTATTATGAATTTAGTGAAAATATAAATAGACTTCCAAGCCATAGGATACTTGCAATAAATAGAGGAGAAAAAGAGGAATTTTTAAAAGTAAAAATAGAAAAGCCAGAAGATAAAATTATATATTTATTACAAAAAAGAATTATTAAAGCAAATACGCAGTATAAAACATATTTAGAAACAACGATAGAAGATTCGTGGAAAAGATTAATTGAACCATCAATAGATAGGGAAATTCGTTCAGATTTAACAGAAAAAGCAGAAGAACAAGCAATAAAAGTATTTGGAAAAAATGCAAAACAACTATTACTAGGAGCTCCGATAAAAGGCTTAACAGTTATAGGATTTGATCCAGCATATAGAACGGGGTGTAAAATTGCAGTAATAGATGAAACTGGAAAAGTATTAGATACAACGACGATATATCCAACAGAGCCACAAAATGATGTAGAAGGAGCTAAGAAAACATTATTACAACTTATAAAAAAACATAATGTAAATATGATAGCAATTGGAAATGGAACAGCATCAAGGGAATCAGAAATGTTTGTAGCAGACTTAATAAAAGAAGCTCCACATACAGTAAATTATGCAATTGTATCAGAAGCAGGAGCAAGTGTATATTCAGCATCAAAACTTGCAACAGAAGAATATCCAGATATTAATGTATCATTAAGAGGAGCAATATCAATTGCAAGAAGATTACAAGATCCACTTGCAGAACTTGTAAAAATAGATCCGAAAGCAATAGGAGTAGGTCAATATCAGCATGATGTTAATCAAAAAAGGTTAGAAGAAAGCTTAACAGGAGTTGTAGAAGATGCAGTAAATAAAGTAGGGGTAGATGTAAATACAGCAACTCCATCATTATTATCATATGTTGCAGGACTAAATAAAACCATAAGTAAAAATATAGTAAAATATAGAGATGAAAATGGAAAACTAACATCAAGAAAACAACTTTTAAAAGTACCGAAGCTTGGCAAAGTAGCATATGAGCAATGTGCAGGATTTATAAGAATATATGATGGAGAAAATCCATTAGAAATAACAGGAGTTCATCCAGAAAGCTATGAAAAAACAGAAGCCTTATTAAAAATGTTAAACTATACAGTGCTTGACATAAATAACAAAGAAAAACTAAGTGAAATAAAAACAGAATTATCAAAAATTAATATTAAAGAACTAGCAAAGCAATTAGATATAGGAGAAATGACATTACAAGATATTGTAAGTGAATTAACAAAACCAGGAAGAGATCCAAGAGAAGATATGCCAAAGCCGATATTAAGAAGTGATGTATTAAAAATAGAGGATTTAAGAGAAGGAATGGTACTATCTGGAACTGTGCGCAATGTAATTGATTTTGGTGCTTTTGTAGATATAGGAGTAAAACATGACGGGCTTGTGCATATATCAGAATTAAGTGATAGTTTTATAAAAAATCCATCTGATGTAGTATCAGTAGGAGATATAGTAAAAGTAAAAATAATTGACATAGATTTAGAAAGGCAAAAAGTAAAACTAAGCATGAAAGGAATATAAGTATAAAAAAATTAACATTTTCATTTTCTGAAAATGTTAATTTTCTTATATATTAATTAAGTTTTGCTTCTTCATTATTAGTAATAGGCTCGTTAGTATTATTAGAAACATTACCTTTAAGACTTTCATAGAAACATACCATAGCAACATTCATATATGGTATTAACCATAATAAACCAATTCCAAAAGTAAATGCAGTTAAAATTGACCAACCAATGAAAGAAAGTTGTAACCAAACCATTCTACAACGACTACCTTTCATTAATCTTTCACTTTCTTCAACAATTTCTTTACCTGTCATATTAGGATTATCATAAAGTATAAAATTAACTAAAGAATATAAAAGTCCTTTACATGAAGCATAAATTAAAGAAGCAATATATCCAATAATAGCAATAAATCCAATAAAGCCAAATCCTGCACTAGAAGAACTTCCATTCATAAGTGCAATTCCACTACCTCCTATTGAAAAAGCTAAAATAATAACGAAAACTATTATCAAGCAAACAGGAAGAATCATTTTTAGAATAGTATTTCCAACAACTCCCCATGCTTTACCAAATGAAGCAAAACCTGTACTTAAAAAGTCTGTGTAGCCTACTTCTTCTCCTCTTTTTAATTTTATAAATGTTGCAGTAAAACCAAATGCTATAGGAACACTAATAATCATATTAGCTATACCACCCAATAAAGGAATAAAATTAAGTACCATATTTATAACTAGAGTAATAATAGCATAAACTAGCATAATTAAGGCAGCTTTTCCCCATTTTCCCATAAGGCTTTTACGAGCTTGTGTTTTAATTTCTGACGCTGTCATTAAAATACATCTCCTTTCAATTAAATTCAACTTAATATTACATTATTTTACGTAAGATGTCAATATAAGTCGAAATAAAAATAAAAAAGAAAAATTTTCATTATTACAATAAAAATTTTTCTTTATAATTATATATAAATTTGAAACAAATATTACCTGTATCTATTTTGAATTTCTTCAATTTCATCATAATGATTATTTAAAATATCTAAAAATAAATCAGCAATTTTTGGGTCAAATTGTGTACCCTTACAACGTTCAATTTCAGATTTTACAACATCAAGAGGTAAAGCATCACGATAAGTCCTTTTTGATGTCATTGCATCAAATGTGTCTGCAACAGCAGCAATTCGAGCAAGTAAAGGTATATCCTCACCTTTTAATCTAGATGGATAACCAGTACCATCATATTTTTCGTGGTGATGTTTTACAATAGGTATTAAATCTTGAAAGATTGTAGCAGTAGATAAAATATGAGCACCAATTGTAGGATGATTTTTTATTTCAGAATATTCATCATCAGTTAGCTTTTCAGTTTTTAGCAAAATTCTATCAGGTACACCAATTTTACCAACATCATGGAATAATCCTCCAATTCGTAAAGTATGTAAATCAGCATCGTTTAATCCCATATGTTTTCCAATTAAAACACTATATTCAGAAACACGATCAGAATGACCTCTAGTATAAGCATCTCTTGCCTCAACAGTATATCGAATAGTTTGAATGCTTTCCATATAAGAACGTTCTAGTTTTTCATATGTTTCATGTAATTCATTATTAATTTCCTTAATTAAATTCATCTGAGATATTGCTTTAATTCCAGATTCAATAAGTAATAACAATTGATCAAATTTATCACTTTTTTCACAATATCCTTGAATGTCGAGTCTACGAATGGTTTCAAGTGGAGGAGCTAAATCCTTATGACCAGTTAGTAATAATATATATAACTCTTTATTAAACTTTCTAATTTCTTCAACAACTTGATCTCCATGAATAGGAGTCATAATAAAATCTAAAAGCATTAGATCAAAATGTTCATTTTTTACACGTTCAATAGCTTCCATTGGGTCAGTAACGCCAGTAAATTCATATCCAGAACGTTTTAAAAATATTGATAAAGAATCAATAATACCAATTTCATCATCAACAACTATAATTTTATATCCATTAGAAGACTGTGCAACATTTCCTTTTCTCATAAAATCACCTCATTGAATTATTATAGCATTATTATATTAATAAAACAGAATAAAATCAATATAAAATGCTAAAAATGACATAAAAT
>CANQZT010000100.1 GCA_947628335.1 uncultured Clostridia bacterium
AGGTGCACCTATTAATTTAGATACCGTATGTGGTTCCATATATTCTGACATATCTATTCTTATCATAGCATTTTCATCACCAAATAGGCTTTCTGCTAATGCCTTAGATAATTCAGTTTTACCTACCCCTGTTGGTCCAAGAAATAGGAATGATCCTATTGGACGTTTAGGATCTTTTAATCCAACTCTTCCTCTTCTGATTGCTTTACTGATTGCTTCTACAGCTTCATTTTGTCCAATAACTCTTTTGTGTAAATTTGCTTCCAAATTTTTTAGTTTTTTATTTTCATCTTGTGTTATTCTTTTAACAGGAATTCCAGTCCAACTTGCAATTACTTCTGCAATATCTTCACTTGTAATTTCTGTTACACTTCTTGTATTTTTATTTTTCCATTTCTCTTGCTCCTTTTTTAGCTTTTCTCTTAGTTCTCTTTCTTTATCTCTTAAACTTGCTGCCTTTTCAAATTCTTGAACACGAATAGCTTCCTCTTTTTCATTTTTTGACATTTCAATTTGTTCTTCTAATGTTTTTAGATTATCTGGTTCTGTATACGTTCTCATTCGAACTCGTGATGCTGCTTCATCTATTAAGTCAATTGCTTTATCTGGTAAGAAACGGTCATTAATGTATCTTACAGACAAATTAACAGCTGACTTTATAGCTTCGTCACTTATTTTCACATTATGATGTGCTTCGTATTTATCACGAACACCATTTAAAATTTGAATAGTATCCTCTGACGTAGGTTCATTTACTGTTACAGGACTAAATCTTCTTTCTAATGCTGCATCTTTTTCTATATATTTCCTATATTCGTTTAAAGTAGTAGCTCCTATTAATTGGATTTCTCCTCTTGCAAGTAATGGTTTCAAAATATTTGCAGCATCTATTGCACCTTCTGCTGAACCTGCACCAACTATTGTATGAATTTCATCAATAAAAAGGATAATATCTCCTGCTTTTTTTACTTCATTTAAGCATTTTTTTATTCTTTCTTCAAAGTCTCCTCTATACTTTGCCCCTGCTACCATATTAGAAATATCTATTGAAACAACTCTTTTATTTTTTAACATTTCTGGTACATCTTCTTGTATAATTTTTTCGGCAAGACCTTCTACAACGGCTGTTTTTCCAACTCCTGGCTCACCTATTAAACAAGGATTATTTTTGGTTCTTCTAGAAAGAATTTGAATTACTCTTTCTGTTTCATCTTTTCTGCCAATAATAGGATCTAGTTTTCCTTCTATTGCTTGTTTAGTTAAATCTGTACCAAATTGATTTAAAGTTGTTGTCTGATTATAACTTCCTAAGTTCTTTTTATCACTTGAGTTAGAATTTTTTATAGGCACATTTTCATCTTCGTTAATTACTTTTACAATTTCATTATATAGCCTTTGTGGATTTACATCTAAATCCAACATAATTCTTACTGCAACACTATCTGCCTCTTTCATTATTCCAATTAAAATATGCTCTGTTCCAATATAGTCTGAACCTAATTTTCTTGCTTCACGAAATGCGTTTTCAATTACTCTTTTGGTTCTTGGAGTAAATCCAACTGTTGCCTCTATAGAATTTTTTTCTTCTCTTCCTATTAGTTCTTCTATTTCAGATAATATACTTTCTGCAGTTACATTTTGGTTAGACAATACCTTATGAGCTACCCCACTTCCTTCTTTTACAAGACCATATAAAATATGTTCTGTCCCTATATAATTATGACCTAATTCTATTGCAATATCATTTGCAATTTCAATCGCTCTTTCAGCACTTCCTGTAAACTTATATGACATTGTTTATCACCTTCCTTTTAATTTTCTTGTATGATTTGCTTTATAACCTCTGCTCTTCTTATATCTCTTTTATATTCATCTATTTCCTCTCCTAAATACTTTTGTAAATTAGCAGGTTTAGTATAAAGTTCTAATTTTTTTACTTTTAAATCATTTAATTCTTTTATAATTCCCATATCCGTACCTAGTTTTATATTAGATAATAAATCTCTTGCTTCTTCCGAAGATATTTTTTTGCAGTTTGCCAAAATACCATAAGATCTATAAATTTTATCTTCTAATTCAATTTCATCTTTAGCCAAAATTTTTCTTGCTAATCTCTCTTGTTCAATAATTTTTTCTGTTATTAACTTCAAATTTTTTACTATTTCTGTTTCTGATATTCCTAAAGTTTCTTTATTTGAAACTTGGTACATATCTCCATAAGCTTTTGTTCCTTCTCCATAAACACCTCGTATATTCATTCCAAAGTTACTAATTACCTCTAATATTTTTTGAATGTTACCAGTTTTGGCAAGCGCAGGTAAGTGTATCATTACTGATGCTCTTAGTCCTGTTCCTACATTTGTTGGACATGCAGTTAGATATCCATATTTTTCATTGTAAGCATAATGTACATTTTGTGCTATCTTCTCGTCTAGTTCTATTGCCAAATTCATTAAATTATCGATATCCAATCCAGCACCTAAAACCTGTATCCTTAAATGATCTTCTTCATTAACCATAATAGAAATGTTCTCATCATCATTTATTAACAATGCTCCCTTATTTTCCTTATTTAGTGCAAAGTTTGGACTAATCATATGCTTTTCTACTAAACTTATTTTTGTAATGTTATCCATATCTTTAAGTCTAAAAAAATGCAATCCATATCCTATCTGTAAAGTTTTTTCTTTTAATTGTTCTTCAATTTTTTCTAAATCTTCCTTATTACATTTTTCAATAAATGGAAAGTCTTCTAAATTTCTTGCAAGTCTTACCCTTGTGCTAACTACAACATCTGATTCTTTTCCATTTTGTAAATACCAGTTTAACATTTTTCTCCTCCTCTATTTCTCTAATTTTTTTATTTCATCTCTAATTTTAGCTGCATCTTCATAACGTTCTTCTTGAATCGCTATTTTTAAATTATTTTTTAGTTCATCTAATTTTGTAGTTTTTACTTCTTCGCTTTTCTTAATTGTTGGTACTACTTTTTTTGTTTTATTGTTGCTCACATAACCTTTTATTCCTCTTCCAACATGACGATTTGCCCCATGTAATTTTTTTAAAAGTGGATCAATTTTTTTTGAAAATGTTTCATAACAATTACTGCATCCAAATTTACCACTATTTACAAAATCATCATATGACATATGACATTGTTCACAAACAGTATTATTTTGTGGAATCATCTCTGTTAAAAAACTTGGTTCTGTGTCTTCTAAAAAATCACCTAAAAAACTAGATAGGCTTATTGGCATATTAAAATCCATGTGTGTTACACCAATTCCCAATTTTTGACTACATTTTTCACATAGATTCATTTCTTTTTTTACTCCATTTATAATTTGTGTATATCTAACATTTGCTTCATTTTTTCCACAATTTTCACATAGCATTTTTATCACAATCCTTTCTTTTTTATTTTTTGTCAAAGCTATCTTCTACTAAATTTAATAGCATATTTTTCATAATGCTTGCTCTTAACTTATCTCTAATATCTTGCGAAACAATTAAAACATTATCGCTTGTTGCTACTTTTAATAGTTTTGCTTCTTTCTCACTTATTATTCCATAAGATAAAAAATTGCTAATAAAAATATCAACTTCTCCTGCTGTTATTCTATCGTCCATATTTGCAATAATATGCATTAAATAATTACTTTTTGTAATATTAATTTTTTTTATACGAATATGGCCTCCACCTCCACGTTTACTTTCAACATAATATCCTTGTGATGGTTTAAATCTAGTTTGTATTACATAGTTAATTTGAGATGGAACACAATTAAACTGCTCAGCAAGTTCATTTCTTTGTATATCTACATATTCTGCTTCGTCTTTCAATAATTCTTTAATAAAGTCTTCTATAAGGTCTGATATTCGCATTTCGTTTCCTCCTTTTTAACTTTGACTTTCTTTGACCTATATATAATTATAAATCAATTATTAACTTTTTCAAATACTAGTTTTTCCAAATTTTAATGATTTATACCCATTTATTTGCATTTATTTTATATTTTTCTTTATTATCTCTTATTTACTTACTTTTTTGCGTTAATATTTATATCGAAATAAGCTTTAGACTTATTTCTAAATCTAAAGCTTAGACATACATATCTTATACTTAATTGATAGCTACTTATATTCTATGTACAGATTTATGATATATTAATCAAAACGCATCTAAACCCCTGTCCTGCACTTATCTCGCGTCCATCGGTATATGCAAAGATTCCAGCCACTCCACCAGCATTATAGTCTCCTCCTCTACATATTACAAAACGGGACTTATAGCTGAAACGACTTGAATCATAATTCCATGAATGATACTGAGCAGACATAGTCGATTTCTCCCAATAGGTTTCAAATAAAGCATCTCCCTTAAATTTCTTTTTTCTATTTGTCAAAAAATTACTATACGATCCAGTTTCATCGTCCCCTGTATCTGCATCATCGTACATATTTATATATTTAGTGTAAAAACTTTCTTCTTTTATATTCCCATCAAGGTCTGTTCTTTTCAGAGATGCTGCTACTCCCTCAGCAGATCCTCCACTCATATCATAAATTCCTGTTATATTTCCTGTCGTACTCGCTTTTTTCCCATTAGGATCAGTCCATTTATTTTCTGCTCCACTCACCAGAGTACTCAACTCAACTTCCACTTGAGTACGGTAAACTACATCTGCACCATATCCTGTCACAGTACTTACCGAATCATTACCTAATGCTTTCACGTTATTTGGTACCATTTCATCTGCATTTCTTCCATATTTACTCCAAGCTAAATATACTACTGCTCCCCATTCACTGTTTTTTGTCAAATGACTATCTATTTGGCTACTGTTAAAACCATATGGATTATCATTTTCTGTTAATTTTTTGCTTAATTCAAAACTATCCCCTATTGATATTAGATTATAACTTGGTCTACACGCTTTAAATATTGGATATTTTATTGGGGTTATGCCTTGCTCTACAGTACCATAATAATTTTCTTTAGTTGTTGGTTCGGTTGTGTATCGAATTGTTGAATTTTTGGCATCTTCTCCAGTTGGTTCACCAACAAATCCAGCTTCAAATTTTGCAATCCAAAATCCTGGTATTTCGCTATCCCATTCTCCATTTGGATATTTATCTCCACTTCCATCACAAAATGCTGGATGTACTATATATGTTTCTTCTCCATCTATCTTTCCTTCATCATCAAACTCTTTATCACTTACCTCTTTTGCCCTTACTATTTTTTTACCACTATCTACTGCCTCATCACTCGTCCCTTTTAAAAATATTACTTCTATCGTTCCACATTCTTTTTCTTCAATTGGTTGAATTATTTTGTAAGCATATCTTGGTATCCATACCCATAGGCTTCCATCGTCACTTTGTGCATTTGCCCACTTTCTATTCTCATAATCATACCAATTGCTATCATATTGGCTTACCTCTGTTATCGACCCATCATCACTTATTATTACTGGTGTTAATCCGTCTGCAATTTGTGGTGCATTTACTTTTTTTGTTTCATTCCACCCTGTCCCTAATATACTTATTGCTCCATTTAGCTCTTCATCAAATGCATCCAAACTTGCCATTTCCCTATTTTGTGCATTTGTATAATTCTTTGCTGCTCTCTGGGCTGTTGTAAATATTCCCCTTTCTCCTATAGTTAAATTAATTGTTACTCCTGCTAGTATTAATAGCACTATTATTGTTATTACTAGTGCTATTAATGTTATACCTCTTTCTTCTCTTTTCCTTTTTGAAACATCTTCCATTTTCTTTTGTTCCTCCTTGTTTTATTTTCTTCACTCATTCTATTTTAGC
>CANQZT010000101.1 GCA_947628335.1 uncultured Clostridia bacterium
CACTATCTTGATAATTAGTCTTTACTAACATATTATCATATAACGCTACTCTAGCTAATTCCCACTTATCAGGGTCACTTTCTAGTCTCTTTTTTATATTATATACTTCATTAAGAGGACCATCTATCTCCAATTCTCTTGCTATATAGAATTGCTCTGCAGCATTAATATATTCTAAAAAATCTTCCATTAATTGAGCTAATTCAACTCTTTTTTTTACTTTAGCTAATGATATTGCTTCAGCTGTAGCATATTCCTGTTCATTTACTATTTTATATTTAATTATTGTATTATAAATATCACATAAATTCTCAATAGCATTATAATCTACTTTTCCTAAAACACCTTTTTGTAAAGATACTTCCATTAGTTTTATTGTTTTTTCTGATGTATTCTTATCTAAAATAACTGCTTCAAAATAATTAAATTTTTGATTACCAGTTTCTCTAGCTAATTGTCTTAAACATGTAAATCTTCTATTACCATCTATAACTCTTCCATCTGCCAATACAACACCTGGTTCCATCTGAGATAAATCTCTAATATTGTCTTTTGTCTCTTTAAATTTTCCTTTGTCAGACTTAATAATAAAATCCTCAATTTTTAGATTATATTCTTCTAAGGATAAATTCGAAATTGGACCATTTTCTGCTTCATATTTACTTATCCACGTACCTATTCTTCCATTCTGATTATTATAATATAATAAATCTAGTGGAATTCTATATACACTTTCATTTCTAGTCTGTCCGTCTATACTTATTTTTTTAGTTCCAACTATTTCCCAATTGTTTTTCATTTCTTGTAAATTATTATTACTATTCATCATAAACCTCCTCATAATAATCATTTTTATCAGCATATACTTTATCTAAAATTTCATTGTAATAAAATTCCATGTCTGTAATATAATTTCTTATTCTTGAATTAGAAACCTCAATTTCATATTCTTCATTAATTATTTTTCTAATTTCATTTATTGTTATAATTCGATATTTTAAAATTATTTTTTCAAAAATATCCTTAATGTCTATATTTCCATATGTATATAATAGCTCATCACCTATTTGTACTGCCTTTATTCGTTTATTTAAAATTTTTTCAAATAATTCTTTTGAAAAACTCATTTTTTCATATTTCTTCATAAAATCTTTGTGAAAAATATTATTAATTGAAAATAAATTATTTTCATTTTTATATTCGTTTTCTATTTCTTTTAGTGAATTATCTATATCAGTATAAGAAAATCCAAATTGTTCAATCTTATTTTTAGTAATATATATCCTGTCATATAATTCGAATAAATTGTAGTTTTTACACTCATTTTCCAAATATCTTCTAATACTATTGTTACTAAGAATTTCTTCATTAATTTTAATAATATTTCCATTATCTTTAATTTCAATATAATTATAATATTCTTCTTTAATTAAATATTTATCTTTTTTACGATATTTTTTTTCATTTAAAATTTTATTTATTCCTTCTTCATTTTTTTCATCAAATAAAATTTTTATTTCTTCAATCGTATATAAAAACTTGCTTAATACAATTTCTGTATTTTCAACAGGTTTATCATATGATATTTCTTTATTATGCATTTTATTTTCTAAAAACTTTTTATTTAAAATAAAACATACTTGTGTATTATTATTTTTTAAAAAATTATTATAAGCATCTGAGCCTCCAAGACCTTTAGGTGCAACTTCCAAATATTGCTTATCATAAGAGCTTGGATATGGTAATAATTTTATATCTTGCCTTCTTATTGCCTCTCTTACCATTTTATATGAAATCATAAATGAGTCTAAATCAGAATTATTAAACTCTAAATATTTAATTCCTTTAAGTTTTCTATAACCATTTTTTATCTGATTTGATCCTTCATAGCAAACAATATACATTTTTACATTTTCGAAATACTTTTTCCAATCAGATGAATTCCAATCCTTTTCAAATTCGTTTAATTTAATCGTTCTAAATGACATTCTTTCTAAAGGTTTCCATTCTTCATCCACAGGTGTATTCTTTATTACTATATCATCTTGTTTTATTTTAGCTCTATCTAATATTAAATCTGTAACCATTTGTCCTATATTTTTAGGAATATTTTGTATTTCTTTGCCTTCTATTTTTTTGTATATTTCTAATTGCGTCATTCCAATATATGGTTCTAATGCTTTTTCTAATCTAGATTTAATATCCTCTTCTCCAACCATTTTTTGATACATTTTCATTAATTCAGCGACACAATCTGATTCTGTCATTTTTCTCCAATTAAATCCATAAGCTTCCATAACAGCTTTATCATTTTCTTGATGTGCTTTTCTTAATTCGACTGGCATTGTTAATTCATCATATAAATTCGCTAATGAACTATTTGGATATAATGCTCTTGAGTCAAGTATTAATTGTGCAGTTTTTTCTATTTTTTCTTTCTGTTCGTTAGTTGGACTAGGCCAAGGAAAATTGTTGTATACAATATTTACAGAATATCTATATCCATTTCCTAATCTCCCACATGTAGCTCTTACCCAAGACATATGCACATTTGAAGTTAGAACTCCGAAATGATATAAACTTGCTGTTTCAGTTATTTTTACTAGATTACTACATAACACATTAGAATTCATAAATCCCATTGGAATATATTTTCTTTTATTAGTACTTACCTCAGGAATAACAATATAAGTTCCATTAGGAAAATTTTCTACATGAAATCTTGTGGGCTCTTGTGCAATTTTTCTAGTTCCTTTGCTTTTACTATTTAATCTAAAATTTTTTACTTGTTCCACTCTTTTGATACATTCCGGCATTCTACGTAATTCATTAGGTGGACAATATTTTAGCCATAAACAATATCTTGGTTTATTTTCAATAAATTCTTCAGAACCGTACCATTTTCTAAACCATTTTTCCGAATTAGGTTCTTTCTTAATAAACTCTTTTTTTTCGTTTTCTGTAAAAAGATAATATCCTCCGTCTATTGGTTTGTTACCAATTCCCATTTTGGGAGCATTACATAAAGTTTCTGTTCTACTTTCAATAAAAATATTAGGTGCTTCAACTAAATATGGACTAATATTATTTACATTCTTAAAAATACTTGTATCAATATATATAATTTTGTTTTTTCTGATGTTAAAGGCAAATCCTATTATTACACAAAATACACTCGCTTTTTCTTTAACCTCACTATCCCATCTAAAAGTTCTATATGCAAAATTTATATTTACACCTTTTTCTATTATATCCTTCCAAAGTATTGCAACTTGTTCCCCCTGTGTAATAGAATTTGTTGATACAAAAGCAACTTCTATATTTGTGTTCTCAATATAGTCAGTAGCTTTTCTATACCAGCAACTAACATAATCTAAATTACCTGCTCCTTTTACTCCTTTAAATATATTGCTAATATCTTCTTTTTGGTTCTCATTCATTAATCTTGCGCCTACAAACGGTGGATTTCCCATTATATAATTTAATTCTCTATTTGAAATAACATCATTCCAATCAATTCTTAGAGCATTTCCTTCAACAATATTTACATATGATTTTAGTGGTAAAAATTCTAAATTTGTATGTACTATTTCAGATGTTTTCTTCATCATCTGTGATTCTGCAATCCATAGTGCAGTTTTAGCAACTGTTACTGCAAAATCATTTATTTCTATTCCATAAAATTGATGTATTCCAACTTTTATTAAATTTCCTGTATCTAAAACAATTTGCCCCTTATTAATTACTTCAATTATTTCATTTTCTATTTTTCTTAACGATATATAAGTTTCAGTTAAAAAATTTCCTGATCCACATGCAGGATCCAAAAACTTTAGTTTTGATATTTTATTTTGAAATTCTAATAATTTACCATTTCTTGTTTTTTCATTTTTATATTTACCTTTTATTTCTTCTAATTCTTCTTTTAAATCATTAAGAAATAATGGGTCTATTACTTTATGGATATTTTCTATAGATGTATAATGCATACCTCCAGAACGTCTTGTATCTGGATTCAAGGTACTTTCAAAAACAGCTCCAAATATTGTTGGGCTTATTTGACTCCAATCAAATTCATCAGCAGCTTTTGCTAATAAAACTTGCTTTATTTCTTCAGTAAATGTTGGTATTTCAATTTCTTCATCTGAAAATAATCCACCATTTACATATGGAAATTGCTGTAAATCTTCTTCTAAATATGGGTCTCTTTTATCTTCAGGAGTATCCAAGATTTTAAATAATTCAATTAATTTACTTCTAACTTGAACAGCATCAAATTTATTTAAATAATCATGAAAAATGCTTTTTCTTCCAAACAAACCAGCATCTTCAGCATATAAGCAAAATACTAATCTTACACATAATTTATTTAAACTTTTTAAGCTTTGTTCATTTTCTTTATCTCTATATTGCTCTAAAAATAATTCATATAATTTAGCAACCAAATCTCCTGCTTTAATAGAAATTTCCATTTCTTTTTTTAAATGTTCATTTCCAACTTTGACTAAAAATTGTAATCTATAATACTCTGTTTCTAAATTTTCTAATAAAACCTCATAAGGTTCTCCATTTGGTTTTTCCATATCATAAATTAAAAATGATTTAAAATTACATGTTACTATATATCTTGGGTGTTTAGATACTGGTAATTCTGCCACATACTTTTTTGCTTGTTGAAAAGGCGTAAGTAAACTTCCATCTGATTGTCTTATAGCTTTAGTTAAATCTTTATCTACACTTTTTTGTTCTATTAATATTTTAGTTGATGGTATATATGCATCTATAAATCCTGTATTTTTATCAATATGAACTTGATTTTCAAATTCAATAAAATCCGATATGTCTTCTACTTCAAATATATTCTGTAATAATTGAATCCAAAATATTTGACTTTGTCCTTTTTCATAACCTTTATCTTTCCAGTATTCTGCAAATTCTTTTGCTTTTTGAGTACGTTCTCTAATATTCATATTTTTACTCCTAATTTATCTATTTTATTTGTATTAAATTTAGTTTTTCAAAAGCTCACATTTATCATCATTTATTGCAATTATATTTAATTATAATTTTATTCACAAAAATATTTTATCATTTTTTATATTTTTTATCAAGGAATTTCCAATAGTTTCAATTTTATGTCAAAAAATTACATTTAACTTTTCACTTGATAATTATTTTAAATTTTTTTCTACATTTCTTGCCCATTTTTACATTTTTTTGTATAATATGCTTGAAGGAGAATATTATGGATAAATTACCTTATATAAAAAATTCAAAAGAATCAATTGCACAATATGCTCTTAATTTAAAAGAAAAAACATTTAAAGATGTCTTATTAAATGACCCTAATATTACAGATGAAGATAGAACTATATTATTTGAATATTACAACAATCCTAAATCAAAAGGTTCTTTAGGTCAATTAATAGAAAAACATTTCTTTTTCTACGATATCAACAATAATTCTGAAGCTGATTTTAATGAAGCTGGAGTGGAATTAAAAGTTACACCATATACTATAAAATCAAATGGTGATTTAAAGGCAAAAGAAAGGCTTGTACTTACAATTATTAACTACATGAAAGACTATAAGGAAGATGATTTTTTAAAAAGCCATGTATATGAAAAATGTGCATTGATGCTTTTAATTTATTATTTATATGAACCAAATAAAGAACGATTAGATTATTTAATAAATTACATTAAACTATTTCAATTTCC
>CANQZT010000102.1 GCA_947628335.1 uncultured Clostridia bacterium
TCTACCTTCACCACCACCATGAGGGTGATCTACTGGGTTCATAACAGAACCTCTTACTGTTGGTCTTATTCCCATATGTCTTTTTCTTCCTGCTTTTCCTAGTTTTACATTTTCGTGATCAGTATTTCCTATAGTACCAATAGTTGCTCTACATCTTGTTAAAACTAATCTCATTTCTCCTGATGGTAATCTTATGTGAGCATATTTTCCTTCTTTTGCCATCAATTGTGCACTTTGTCCTGCACTTCTTACCATTTTTCCACCTTGACCTGGATTTAATTCAATGTTATGAATTAAAGTACCTACTGGAATACTCTCAATTGGCATACAATTTCCTGGTTTTATATCTACTTTTTGTCCTGATACAACTTTATCTCCATCTGTTAAACCTACTGGAGCTAATATGTATGCCTTTTCTCCATCTTCATATTGAATTAATGCAATATTTGCACTTCTATTTGGATCATATTCGATACCTATTACAGTTGCAACCATATCGTCTTTTGAATTACGTTTAAAATCAATTATTCTATATTTTTGTCTGTTACCTCCACCTTGATGTCTAACAGTAATTCTACCATATGAATTTCTTCCTGCTTTTTCTTTCTTTTTTGCAAGTAAAGATTTTTCAGGTGTCTTTTTAGTAATTTCCTCATATGTAGAAACCGTCATATTTCTTCTTGAAGGTGTATAAGGTCTAAAATGTTTCATTGCCATTTTTTATTCTCTCCTTTTTCGTATTTGTAGATTTTTTCCTGCTCTACTTACAGATATTCTTTATTTTCCGAGTTATTTCTCGATACTTTTTTATATTTATCTAAGAATTATGCTCCCATAAATTCTTCAATTGAATCTTTGTATTTTTTAGAAATTTTTGTTTCTTTTCCACCTTTAGCTAAATATTTTTTATCTTCTGGATTTGTATCAATCGTAACAATTGCTTTTTTCCAATCAGATGTTTTTCCAACATGAACTCCTACTCTTTTTTCTTTTCCTTTAACAGTAATTGTATTTACGTTGGTAACTTTTACATCAAAAAGTTTTTCAACTGCTCTTGCTATATCTATTTTTGTTGCTTTTTTATTTACTTTAAAGGTATACTTTCCATCTTGCAATATATCATTGCTTTTTTCAGTTATAATTGGTTTTATAATGATATCTTCTGGTCTCATTATGCGTACACCTCCTCTATCTTTTTAACAGTATCTAGAGTTATTACAAGATTTGTGTATTTTAGTAAATCATATACATTTATTGTATTTACTAAACTTGTTTTTACTCCTTCAATATTTCTTGCTGATTTTTGCACATTTTCATTTTTTTCTGGTAATAAGATTAATGTTTTTCCTGTAACTTTTAAGTTATTTAAAGCATTAACCATATTTTTTGTTTTTATTTCTTTAAAATCAATTGCATCAACAACAACTAATTCTTTTTCTAAAACTTTAGAACTTAATACAGATTTAATAGCAAGTCTCTTCTCTTTTTTATTAACTTTATAACTGTAGCTACGTGGTTTTGGACCTAATGCAACACCACCACCTACCCAGTGTGGAGCTCTTATGCTTCCTTGTCTTGCTCTACCTGTTCCTTTTTGTCTCCATGGTTTCTTACCACCACCAGATACTTCTGTTCTTGTTTTAGTGCTTTGTGTACCTTGTCTTTGGTTAGCAAGATAGTTTATTAATACAGTGTGAACAACATCTTCATTTGGTTCTATTCCAAATATTTCTTCTTTTAACTCTACATCGCTAACTTTTTTACCTTCTATATTTAACACATCTATTTTAGGCATTTTTACTTCCTCCTTCCTTTCTATTTAGCCACTTTTAATGTTGGTCTAATTTTTAGTAATGCACCTTTTGGTCCTGGAACACTACCTTTTACTAATAATACATTTTTATCTAAATCAACACTAACTACATCTAAGTTTTGTATTGTAACTGTTTGTACTCCCATATGACCTGGAAGTTTTTTACCTTTAAATACTCTTCCTGGTGTAGATGTTGGACCCATTGAACCTGGTCTTCTATGATACATAGATCCATGACCCATTGGTCCTCTTGATTGTCCATGACGTTTAATAACACCTTGGAATCCTTTTCCTTTTGTTGTTCCTTGAACGTCTATTTTATCACCACTTGCAAAAACATCTGCTTTCACTTCATCTCCAACTTTAACATCAATTGAATCTACTCTAAATTCTCTTAAATGTTTTTTGTTTTCAACACCTGCTTTTTTGAAATGTCCTGCTCTTGGCTTATTAACGTGTTTATCCTTTACTTCTCCAAATCCTAATTGAACAGCATTATAACCATCTGTTTCAACTGTTTTAACTTGTGTTACTGCACAAGGTCCAGCAAGAATTGCTGTTACTGGAATTACAATTCCTTTTTCATCGAAAATTTGTGTCATACCAATTTTCTTTCCGATAATTGCTTTCATTTAAATTTCCTCCTAACTATTGGCTAATATTGCTAATACATTATTAGCATGGTTAATTAATTCGATTATCACATTTGAAAAATATATTTTCCAAAGTAACAAGGTTAATTACCTTTTATAATTTTATTTCTATTTCAACACCAGCTGGTAATTCTAATTTCATTAAATTGTCAACTGTTTTTTGTGTTGGGTAAAGAATATCAATAACTCTTTTATGTGTTCTCATTTCAAATTGTTCTCTTGAATCTTTGTCTTTGTGAGGACAACGTAAAATTGTTACAACTTCTTTTTGTGTAGGTAATGGAATAGGACCTGAAACTTTAGCTCCTGTTCTTTTAGCAGTATCCACTATCTTTTCAGCAGACTGATCTAAAACAACATGATCATAAGCTTTTAATCTTATTCTAATTTTTTCGCTTCCTACTAATTGATTTGTTGTTGCCATAAGTATTTCCCTCCTTAAAATTAAATAGTACCTTGGCAAGTTATAACGCACCCTGGTGTTTCTTTTACTTCCATATAAAAACCCAAGTTTTTGCATGATTTTCTTGGGATAAGTGCTTTATTTTAAAAAAACTTACCGCCCGGTCTTAGCCAAGACATACTCCACGAAAGTTCCCTCCAGCTTTTAAGCTGTAGCCACATTTCGCTTCATCGCAAAGTCTACATGCCTAAATATTATATAACGCTTATCTCTCTATGTCAACACTTTTTTACAAATTTGTCATATTTTTGTAATATTGTAGCTTATGTAAACTCTTGACTTTATTATTTAAATATAGTACAATTAAATTGTAACTTAATAAAAAGCTTCAAGAAAGGAATTTTATTATGCAGAAAATTACAGTAGCAATTTCAGTTTCAAAACAGACAGACGATATGTTTTTTTTAATGGGAGAAATCACCCGGTTATCCCAAGAAAAGAAATCGTATATTCTTTGCAAAATAGGTAAAAAAATTTACTTAAAAACATGCAAAGGATTGCAAAAAAATTTTTACATATCTTCTGTTGAGGATAACAAGGCGGTGTTGACTGTTTTAAATTATGCCATCGCTTTAGGGGCAGATATAAAAACAAGCCTTGAAGGAAATGTTTTGTCGGTAGATATCACTTCCCAAGACATACACAAGATAAAAAAGATTACAGTTTTCGCGAATAGCATTTCTGCTCCGTATGAAATTGCAATTTAAAACTTATTAAAAATTCCGGTTCCCCAAGTCGTTTTTTGACGAGGGGAACTTTTTATTGATATTTTTTATATACTTATACGTGAAAGGATGATGATAATGTTTAATGAGTATATTGAATCTATTAAAGATCAAATTATAAACTCTACTTGCGAATTAATTAGAATTCCTAGTGTAAATTCTGAAAGTGATGATATTTCTATGCCTTTTGGTGAAAATTGTGCTAAAGCTCTAGATTATGTATTAGAACTTGGAAAAAGTTTAGGTTTTCGCACTAAAAATATCGATGGATATTGTCGGTTATCTAGAATTTGGAGATGGAGACAAATTAATGGGAATTATTGGACATTTAGACGTTGTACCAAGTGGAGAAAACTGGACCTTTCCCCCTTTTGATGCTTGTGTTGAAAATGGTAATATTTATGGAAGAGGAGCAATTGATGACAAAGGACCTGTAATTGCAACCATTTATGCTATGAAAACTGTTATGGATAATTGCCAAGTCACAAAAAGAGTTAGATTAATTTTAGGTTTAAATGAAGAGAGCAATTGGAAATGTATTAACTATTACAAGGAACATGAAGAAATACCTGAGTTTGGTTTTAGTCCTGATGCAGATTTTCCATGTATTTATGCCGAAAAAGCTTTATTAAATGTTCATTTAAGGCAACCGTATAATAAAAATGACGATATTATAATTTCTGAAATTGACTTCGGAAATAACGCAATAAATGTTGTACCAAAATATTGTAAAGTAAAATTATTCATAAATAATAATTTTAACATAAATGAATGTGTTGATTTATTAAATTCTATTGTTAATAAATATCATTTTTCTATGGAAATTTCTTTTGAACATTCAAACATCATTATTCAATCTTATGGTGTTTCATCTCATGCTGCTCATCCAAATTTAGGTAAAAATGCTATCTCTTCTTTAATTATTGTATTAGATGAATTTTTTAAAATTAATTCCATTACAATAGACATTTTATCATTTTTTAGACGTTACATTCACATGCAATACAATGGTGAAGATTTAAATATAGATTATTGTGATGAATCTGGAAAACTTACTTTAAATGTTGCAAAATTTTATATAGAAAATGATGAAATAATAATCAGTATGAATTTAAGGATTCCTGTTCATACACCAATTAATACGATAAAAAACAAATTGATAAATTTTAGTAACAATAATTCCTTTGAAGTTTCATTTGATGGCGAAAAAGAAGCTCTTTATATTGCCAAAGATAATAAATTAGTTTCAACATTATGCCATATATTTAACGAAGAAACCAATGAAAATGCACAACCTATTGCAATTGGTGGCGCAACTTTTGCACGTGCTTTCCCAAATTGTGTTTCCTTCGGAGCAAATTTTCCAGGTGATACTGATATGTGTCACCAAGTTGATGAATATATATCGATCTCTAATCTAATTTTATCAACAAAAATTTATGCACATGCTATTTATGAATTAGCTCATTAAAGTATTTTCATACCCAACAAAAAATGACCTATAAAGGTCATTTTTTATATCCATATATTATTCTGCTGATTCTGTTGTCTCATCAGCTTCTGGAGCATTATATGCATCTAAGATAGCTGTTTGAATTTTTTCTCTTGTTTCAGCGTTGATTGGATGAGCTATATCTTTGAAATCTCCGTTTGGAGTTTTTCTGCTAGGCATAGCTATAAATAATCCATTTTGACTTTCGATAACTTTGATATCATGAATTACGAATTCATTATCGAATGTTACAGAAGCAACAGCTTTCATTCTGTTCTCTGAATTTACTTTTCTTAAACGTACATCTGTTATTTGCATTATTAAGCACCTCTTTCTATAAGTTAAAAATTTTGTACACTTTATGTACTGATATATTATTCG
>CANQZT010000103.1 GCA_947628335.1 uncultured Clostridia bacterium
CTTATCTAGTTGGAGTCCATTCCATGGAGCAGTTTATGCAGTAATTGAATCTGTAACAAAATTTGTTGCAATGGGTGGAGATTACAAAAAAGCATGGCTAACATTCCAAGAATATTTTGAAAGATTAAGAAATGATCCAGAAAGATGGGGAAAACCATTATCAGCATTACTTGGTGCATATTTAGTACAAGAAAAATTATCAATTGCAGCAATTGGTGGAAAAGATAGTATGTCGGGTTCATATAACGAATTAGATGTACCACCAACATTAACATCATTCTGCGTTGGAACAGTAGATGTCGAAAATATAGTATCAAATGAATTTAAAAATGTAGATTCAAAAGTAATGCTTCTAAAAACAAAAATGGATGAAAACAATTTACCAGATTTTGAAGATTTAAAAGAAAATTATGAAATAGTACATAAACTAATTACTGACAAAAAAGTTTTATCAGTAAGCAGTATAAAACATGGTGGAATAGCAGATGCAATTACTAAAAGTACGTTTGGAAATAAAATAGGATTCAAATTTACAAATAATGAAGATGTTTTTGCACCAATGTATGGAAGTTTTATTATAGAATTAAAAGAAGATATACAAAACAAAAAATTAGAAGAATTAGGATATACCATAAAAGAAAAAGAAATTATAATTAATCAGAACGACAAGTTAGACATAGAAAAATTAATAAAAATGTGGGAAGAACCACTTGAAAAAGTATTTCCTACAAAAACAAATAAAGTTGTAGAAGAAAAAGACATAAATATAAAAAGTAATGCAGTATGTAGTATAAGTGCAAAAACAAAGATTGCAAAACCACGAGTATTTATTCCAATATTCCCAGGAACAAACTGCGAATATGATTTAAAAAAAGCTTTTGAAGATGCAGGAGCAGTAGTAAACACAAGTGTATTCCGTAACTTAAAGCCAGAATATATAGAAGAATCTATAAAAGAATTTGCAAATCAAATAGATCAAGCACAAATTATAATGATTCCAGGAGGATTTAGTGCCGGAGATGAACCAGATGGTTCAGGAAAATTTATTGCATCTGTATTTAGAAATAAAAGATTAACTGATGCAATACATAAACACTTAAATGAACAAGATGGATTAATTTTAGGTATATGTAATGGATTCCAAGCACTAATAAAACTAGGATTATTACCTTATGGAAGAATTATGGAACTAAATGATCAAATGCCAACATTAACATTTAACGATATAGGAAGACATCAATCAAAACTTGTAAATACAAAAGTAGTATCTAAATTATCACCATGGTTTAGCAAAGTAAATTTAGGAGAAGAATTTATAATTCCAATTTCACATGGTGAAGGAAAATTTGTAGCAAGTGAAGAAGTAATGAAAGAACTAATAAAAAATGGACAAATAGCAACACAATATGTGGATTTGCAAGGAAATGCGACTTGTGATATTGCATATAATCCAAATGGTTCTGTATATGCAGTAGAGGGAATAACAAGCCCAGATGGAAGGATACTTGGAAAAATGGGCCATTCAGAAAGAAGCTATAAATCAGATATATTAAAAAATGTACCAGGAAACAAAGACCAAAAACTATTTGAATCAGGTATAGAATATTATAGATAAAGGAGATAAATATGGAAAAGGATATATATGTAACCCCATTATCAGGAAGATATGCAAGTAAAGAAATGAATAAAATATGGTCAAGCAATATGAAATATAGTACATGGAGAAAATTATGGATAGCACTTGCTGAAACAGAAAAAGAATTAGGAATAAATATTACTGATGAACAAATAAATGAGATGAAAGAAAATGTAGATAATATAGATTATGATATTGTAGCAAAAAGAGAAGCAGAATGCAGACATGATGTAATGTCACATGTATATGAATATGGAATAAAATGCCCAAAAGCAAAACCAATTATTCATTTAGGTGCAACATCTTGCTATGTAACAGATAACACAGATGTTATCTTAATGAGAGAAGCACTAAAATTAATAAGACAAAAATTGATTTTAGTTATTAGTAATTTAAGAGAATTTGCACTAAAAAATAAAAATATTACATGCTTAGGATATACTCATTTCCAACCAGCCCAATTAACAACTGTAGGAAAAAGAGCAACACTATGGTTACAAGATTTAATAGAAGATTTAGAAGAATTAAACTTTGTAATAGATAATATGAAATTATTGGGTTGCAAAGGAACAACAGGAACTCGGAGAAAGCTTTATGAAACTATTTAAAGATGAAGAAAAAGTAAAACAAATAGATGGTAAAATAGCGAAGAAAATGGGATTTGATAAAGTATATCATGTATCGGGCCAAACATATACAAGAAAACTAGATTCAAGAGTATTAAATGTATTGTCAGAAATAGCACAAAGTGCATCAAAATTTGCAAATGACATGAGACTATTACAACACGAAAAAGAACTAGAAGAACCATTTGAAAAATCACAAATAGGATCATCTGCTATGGCATACAAAAGAAATCCTATGAGAAGTGAAAGAATAAATTCACTTGCAAGACATGTAATGGTACTTGCAAATGATCCTGCAATCACATCTGCAACTCAATGGCTAGAACGAACGCTAGATGATTCTGCAAACAAAAGAATATGTGTACCAGAAAGTTTCTTAGCAGTTGATGCAATACTTATATTATATGCCAATATTACATCAAATATTGTAGTATATGAAAATGTTATAAAAACAAATATGATGCAAGAGTTACCTTTTATGGGAACGGAAGAAATTATTATGAATGCTGTTCTAAAAGGTGGAGATAGACAGGAATTACATGAAAAAATAAGAGTATACTCAATGGAAGCAGGAAGACAAGTAAAAGAATTAGGTAAGCCAAACGACTTAGTAGAAAGAATAGCAAATGACGCATCATTTGGTTTAACAAAAGAGGAAATTATACAAGCACTAAATCCAGATAATTTATGTGGAAGAGCACCAAAACAAGTAGAAGACTTTATACAAGTAGCTGTTGATCCAATAATTGAAAAATATAAAGAATTAATAAAAGATGTAAAAGTTGAAGTAAAAGTATAATAAATGTTTTACAAAAAAAGAGACATTGTATAATGTCTCTTTTTTGTAAAACTAAAATTTCTTTCCAGTAATTCTTTCATAAGCATCAATATATTTACTTCTTGTTGTATTAATAACGTCTTCAGGAATTGGAGTAGGATTTTGAGCATCCCAAGAAGTTTCTTTTAACCAATCTCTCATATATTGTTTATCAAAACTTTTTTGAGATTGACCAACTACATAGTCATCTGCAGGCCAAAATCTACTAGAATCAGGAGTTAAAACCTCATCACCTAAAACTAAATTTCCTTCTTCATCTAAACCAAACTCAAATTTTGTATCAGCAATAATTATTCCTTTAGATAAAGCATACTCAGCACATTTTGAATAAATTTCAATAGATGTATCTCTTACTTTACAAGCAAGATCTTCACCAATCAATTTAACAGTCTCATCAAAACTAATATTTTCATCATGTCCTTCATTAGCTTTTGTAGAAGGTGTAAAAATTGGTTCAGGAAGTTGTTCAGATTCCTGCAATCCTTCTGGTAAACGAATACCACAAACAGTTCCATTTTCTTTATAACTTTTCCATCCAGAACCAGTAATATATCCTCTTACAATACATTCAATAGGAAGCATTTTTAATTTCTTAACAAGCATACTTCTACCTTCAAATTCAGGCATTTGACATTCTTTAGGAAAATCAGAAATGTTTGTTGAAATTACATGATTTTTAACAAAATCCTTTGTATAATCGAACCAAAATTCAGAAATTTTATTTAAAATTTTTCCTTTATCAGGTACTTCATTTGGAAGAATAACATCAAAAGCAGAAATTCTGTCTGAAACAACAAGCATTAATTTATCATTATCTACTTCATAAATTTCACGTACTTTACCACTACTAATTTTTTTCATAAAAAACCTCTTTTCTGCCTTATTAGGCTAAATTAAAATATTACATTTGTTCTAAATAAGCATTGTACCCTAAACTTTGTAATTTTTCATCCTTCTTTGTTACAGCATTTTTTAACGAATTTTTATATTCATTAAGTTTTTGTTTTATATCTTCATTTCCGACAGCAAGTATAGAAGTAGCTAAAATTCCAGCATTCTTTGCTCCATTAATAGCAACAGTTGCAACAGGAATTCCAGAAGGCATTTGAACAATTGAATATAAAGAATCTACTCCACTTAAAGTTTTGGTGTGAATAGGAATGCCAATAACAGGAACAGTAGGAACCATTGCTGCAAAAACACCAGGTAAATGTGCAGCACCACCGGCACCTGCAATAATAACTTTAACTCCACTTTCTTTTAAAGTATTGGCATATTCAAAAGCTTTTTCAGGTGTTCTATGTACAGATAATATTTTCATTTCATACGAAATTCCCATATCTTCTAAAAATTTAGCAGCATCTTTCATAATACTCAAATCAGAATCACTGCCCATAATTATAGCAACATCAAAATTTTTCATAATTTCCTCCTTGAATTTGTAAATTTTAAAATATTATATCATTTAACTCGAAAAATGTCAGTAATTTTTTAACTTTTTCTACTACCTACCTGAGAAATAACTTCCCTTGAAGCACGATTAGCAACACAGAATGTATTATCAACAAAAGAAGAATCTATTTTTTGTGCATAAGCATATTGTTTAATAAGAGTTGCAAAAAAAGCATCACCTGCGCCAGAAGAATCAATAACTTTTGCGATTATTTCTGGAGTTTTTTCGATTGTTACAAAGTTATTATTCTCTTTAAAAATAAAAGAAGCACCTTTTTTTCCTTTTGTAATAACTAATAACTCAAGATCTAATAAGTCAAATAATTCATATTCATTTGCAACTTGTAATCTTTCTAACAAAAGCTCACGAACATTATTATTTAATTGTACTAAATTTCCGTTTTTAAAAAATTTTGTTAAATATTGTTTTGAAAAATGCTCAATAAAACGAACATGACCAATGTCAAGACATACTTTTTTATGTTCTATATTATTTAAAAAATCTAAATTAACACTCTCAAATTTATCAAGTAGCACGTAGATTTCATCATTTAAAATTTCATCAGGAATAGTTATTGGTAAATCTTCCCTAAAAAATAAAGTACGTTTATTTGTAATAGGAGAGTACCAACTATGAATAATAGAATCATCACCAAAATCAGTTTTATTTGGGATTATAATATTCATAACACTTGTCGGAATATCATCTTTTCGAACAAAATCAGTATTTATACCATAATGTTCAAGAGAAGAAAGTGCAATATTTCCTTCCCTATCATTACCGCATACTACCAATTGCGTAACATTTTTCGCCCATATAAGAAAGATTGTATAGGCTATTCCAATTACTGCCACCACCATCTTCTTTAATTAAATTTAAATCTCCATCATATATTTTATCTAAAATAATATCACC
>CANQZT010000104.1 GCA_947628335.1 uncultured Clostridia bacterium
TGTTATAATCAAATGAAAAATATACTTAAGTAGTAGAAAGTAAATGAGCGAAGTAAGAAAGGAATGGTTTTAAAAGTGAGTTTGGTATTAAAAAATGTATCAAAAACATTTGTAGGAAAGGTTGCAGTTGATAATATTTCATTTAGTATTGAAAATCCAGGAGTATATGGGTTATTAGGAACAAATGGTGCAGGCAAAACAACAACAATAAGAATGTTATTAGGTATTATAAAAAAAGATAGTGGAAATATTACTTGGAATGGAAAAGAGGTAGATAGAAAAAATGTTAATTTCGGATATTTACCAGAAGAAAGAGGCGTATATCCAAAGACAAAAATAATTGATCAGCTAATGTATTTTGCTGAATTGAAGGGGATGAAAAAAGAAGAAGCAAGACAATCTATAAATAAATGGGCAAAAGAACTAAAAGTAGAAGAATATTTACAAATGCCAGCTGAAAAATTATCAAAAGGAAATCAACAGAAAATACAATTTATGACAGCAATAATACATAATCCAGAATTAGTAGTATTAGATGAGCCATTTAGTGGATTAGATCCAGTAAATACAGAAATACTAAAAAATATCATAATAAGTTTAGTAAGAAACGGAAAATATGTAATAATGTCAGCACATCAAATGGCAACAATAGAAGAATTTTGTAGTGATATTTTAATATTAAACAAAGGGAAAACCGTATTACAAGGAAATTTAAATGAAATAAAAGAAACATATCCAGCAAATCATATAGAAATCAACGTAAAACAAAATATAGAAGAATATATTAAAGAATTTGATTTAAAAATAGAAAATGTAATAAACAATAATTATATTATAAAAATAAATGAAGAAGAAAATGCTCATAAACTTTTAAATAAATTGATCAGTGCAGGAATTGATGTAGATAAATTTGAAATTAAGAAACCTACTTTAAATGATATATTTATAGAAAAGGTAGGTGAGTAGTTTGAAAGATATAGTAACTGTAATGAAATTTACAATAAAGGATATGGTAAAAAGAAAATCATTTATAATATCAACATTAATTATCCTATTTTTTATAGTAATTGGTTTTAATGTACCGAATATTGTAAAAGCATTTAAAGGAGATAGTACAAAAGATAAATTGTTAATTGTAGATAATGATAATATCTTTGAAGGTAATTTGGAACTTTTAAAGCAAAACGATTTAGGATATGATATTGAGATTGGAAAAGCAAGCTTTGATGAAATAAAAGCTAAAATAGAAAAAGAAGAAGTAAAAGAAGCTATAATTATTGAACGACAAGAAGAAAATATAAAAATTAGATACATAGTAGAAAATACAATTATGATGGATGAAGTGCCCGAAAGTATAGTAAATTCAATTAATTCTTTGTATTTTAATGTTCAAATTAATAAATTAGGTTTAACAGAGGAACAACTACAATTAATTATACCTAATTTTGAATTTAGTGTAGAACAAACTGGTGAAGAAAAGGCAAATGGAAATATATTTGTTATGATGCTTATGTCTATTGTATTATTTTATGCGATATATTTTTGTGCATATCAAGTATCAAGTTCAATAACTACAGAAAAAACATCAAAGATAATCGAAACATTAGTAACATCAACAAGTCCTAAAACTATAGTATTAGGAAAAACAATAGGTATTGGTATTGTAGGATTATTACAATTGATATTAATTGTAGGAACCACTGTTATAAGTGCTAAATTATTTTTAGATTCAGAACTGTTAAATGCAGTACTAGATATGTCTAATATTACAGTATATTTAGGGATTGTTACTATTATATATTTTATATTAGGATATTTTACTTACGCTTTGTTATATGCATTAACAGGTTCAACTGTTAGCAAACCAGAGGATATACAATCAGCAAATAGTCCGGTGGCATTACTTGCTGTAGTTGGATTTTATTTATCATATTTTACAATGATGAATCCAACAAGTGAGCTTAATATATTTGCATCGCTATTTCCAATATCATCACCATTTTGTATGCCTTTTAGAATTATGATGGGGCTTGCAAGTAGAACAGACGTAGCAGTATCTATTGCAATTTTAATAATTTCAATACTAATTATAGCTAAAGTAGCCATAAAGATATATTCAAATGCGATATTAAATTATGGTACAAAAATGAGTTTAAAAGATATAATAAATATGTATAAAGATAAACAAAATTAATACAATAAAGAAAAATTACAGATAATAAAAAATGACAAATGGTCTAGATGTTAGAAATTTGTCATTTTTTTAGTTATTGAGTCTTTCTTGCAACAACTGCAAATCGGCCATCTTTTGTATGGTATGCACAAGTAGATAATGTCATTAAACTATCTCCATATTTTGCTGTTTTTCCAGTATCATATAAAGAGGCTTTTTTTGCATTAGTTACGAAATTATTATAGTCACTTTCATTACTAGCATTAATGAAATAATAATAGCGAAATACATTAGTATCAGTTTTATAATATAGTTTAGATTTAAAAGTGGCAATAATTTCATAAGTTGTATCTTCTTTATTTGTAGTAAATCTTATTGTAGGGTGAGACTCAAAAAATTTTTTATTTTGATATTTTAATAAATTGTTAAACATGGTGCCATTTTTTAAATTATGACCATAAATTAATAAATTACTACTTGGTAAATTCCAATCATAATCTTTATCTAAAAAAATAGATCCTCCAATAGAATATTCTTTTTTATAATTATGATTCATATAGAAATCATTATTAGAACATTGCAACACAGGATAATTTATATTAGTATTTTCAATTTCAATCCATGCAACAATGTCAGAATTATCTTTTTGTAATTCTTCTAATTTTAACATTCGTTCTGTTTTTGAAATTTCTTTATCATTGTTTTCTATACTGCCTGGTTCTTCAGCAATAATATTGGTATTTTCAATGATATTATTTAGTAACTTACTTTCTTTATTTATATTGTGCATAATATATAAATAATGAATAATATAAGTAAGAGAAATAATAATAAGTAATATGAATGTTATAAAAAGAATAGTTTTAAAAATTTTTTTTATATCAGTGCTATCCATATATTTTCCTCTATTCTATATATATAGCCGTACTTAAAGTACGACTATAATATTTAATCATCTCTTCTTAAAGCGATTGCACCAAGTATAGATGCTATAAGAACTAAAGCAGAAATTTCTAAATAATCATTTACACCAGTTTTAGGACTTGTATCCTTTTCAGGTTCATCCTTTTTTATTGGAGTAAGTTTTGCATATAAACTAATATTATCATCAATAGGTAAAGCATAATCATATTCATTTGTATAAGTTTGATCTGTATAGAAACCATCTATAGTATAATCTGTTAAATTTAAAGCCTGTAAATCTACTTTTTCTTTTAATTGTTCTTTAGTAAGAACAGAGCCTTTGATAACAGAAGCAGTTGAACTTTGTTCATTTAAATAAAAAATTATAATTACATTTGGAATAAAATCTTCACCAGCAATTTTTATACTATTACCAGAGTTGCTTTCATAAATAATATTATTGTTTTTATCGGTAACAACTATCTTATCGCCAGAGGATAAAATTTTATTAACTGTATTTTCTGTATTTGTTATTTCAAATTCAGCTAAATTATCTTCTACAGCGATGTAAATAACATTTTCCTCTTGTGTTGAAGATAAAATACCATTCATAATTATTTCAGGATTATTTTCGCTATCTGGAAGACTTTTTCCTTTTGCTATTTCTATACCAACATTATCATTTTCACCATTTTTATTTAAAGTTAATTCTATTATTTCAACAGTACCAGCATTTGCAAGTATACCACCAAAACCACAATTAGAAATAGTTACTTTATTAAGAATTAAATGACCTCCGTTATATGCTTGGGCACCATATTTGTGGGCATTTTTTAAACTAAGGTTTTCAAGAGTAATTGTTGCACCTTTTCCAGCAGTAATTAAACTACCGTCTGAGTTAACATCTGTCCATGATATAGTATCTTTTGAAATAGTGTGACCATTACCTTTAATAATTAAAACTTTATCAGTTATTCCAATATTTTTTGTTAAAGAAATATCATTATTTAATACTATAGTATCACCATTTGTAGCAGTTTCTACAGCATTACGAAATGTATCTTCATTAGTTACTGGAATTTCTGTAGCTTTTGAAAAATTAGGTGTTAAAATTATACTAAATAATGATATTCCTAAAAATAAAATAACTTTTTTTATATTTGTCATTTTATACCAATCCTTTCTAATATTAAATACAAAAAAGCTAAAAATAAAATATCCTTATGTTTTAGCCATTTTCAATTATTATTTAGTATAAGCAATTTTTATTTTTTTATACAATTTATTCTTTTATTATAATTTTTTCTACATTAATTTACGAAAATATGAATAATAGATTTTTTATAAATTAAAATACAAGAAATATCATAATAAGTTGAAAAAAATATTATTTAATAGTATAATAAAAATGCAATTACAAATGAAAAATTATATTTTGGAGAGTGATTATATGGGAGAAAATAATAATCAAATAAAGATTAATTTAACTTCAGTAGTAATTTTAGTATTAATAGTAGTAATAATTATTGCTGGATTGGCTTTTATAAAATGGGACAATACTAAAAATAATAAAAATACAATACAATTAGAAGACAAGAAAATGGAGCAAGAAACAAGTTATACAGATACTGATTTTTCATTCAAATTTTTGAAAATGGAAAATAATAAGAAAAATATAGTTTATAGTCCATTATCTATTAAATATGCACTACAAATGCTTAATGACGGTGCAAATGGAAATACAAAAAAACAAATTGAAAATGTAATTGGAAATACTAGTTTAACCAAATATGATAATATAAAAGATGTATTATCATTAGGAAATGCTATATATATTAGAAATACATATTCACAATATGTAAAAGATGAATATACAAATAAATTACTTAATAAATATAATGCTGAAGTAAAATATGATGAATTTGAAAATGCAAAAAACATTAATAGTTGGATTGAAAATAAAACTTTAGGTCAAATAAAAAATATGTTAAGAGATGAAATAGTTGCTAATCCAGATGTTGAAATGGTATTAATAAATGCATTAGCTATTGATATGGGCTGGAAAGATAAATTTGATGAAATGGATACTAAGGGAGATACATTTTATCTAGAAAACGGTGATGAAATGCAAGCAACAATGATGAAACAGAAAACTCACAAAGATTGTGTTTCATATTATAAGGCCAATAACATTACAGCAATTTCTATGGATTTAGATCAATATGAAAACGAACAATTGGAATTTGTTGCAATTATGCCAAATAATGACTTATCAAGTTATATAGAAAAATTTGATATGGATACTTTGAAAAATATAACTAATAATTTAACATTAGCTTCAGAAACTAAAAACGGAGTAAATATTTCTATACCAAAATTTTCATT
>CANQZT010000105.1 GCA_947628335.1 uncultured Clostridia bacterium
GGTGTTCCAGATAGCATAGCCTCTAATGCTACAATTCCAAATGGCTCATATGTACTTGGAAATACTGATACATCTGCACACTTATACATTTTGCAAACTTGTTTTGCATCCATATATCCTGTAAAATATACTTTATTTCCTAATCCCATAGAATCTGCTTGTGCTTTCAATTCATCGTACATTCCACCTTTTCCTGCAATTATAAGCTTTGCATCATGGTATCCACTTAATATCTTTGGCATAGCCGATATTAAATGTTGTACTCCTTTTTCATATACAAGTCTTCCCATAAATAATATAATTTTTTCATTATCTTGTGCATATTGTCTTCTAAAATCATAATCTTTTTCTATTCCATTAAACATATTAATGTTTATTCCATTAGGTTCAACATTTATTTTTTCAAAAGGTAAACCAAATAATGATTGTAGTTCCCTTTTCATATAATTACTATTTACTATTACCTCTGTTGATTCATAAGTAAGTAACCATTCTGTATCATTTATATATCTTTGCGTTTCATCATGAATACCAGAGTTTCTTCCTGATTCTGTTGCATGTATTGTCGATACAATTGGTATGTCATACGAATTTTTTAGGGTTTTTGCTGCATATGCAACTAACCAGTCATGTGCATGAATAACATCAAATACACCCTCTTTTGCTATAATTTCATTTGCTTTTGCTAACATATTAAAATTCATTTGCATAACCCAATCTATAAAGTTATTTGAATTAATCATAAAGTTATCTACTCGATATACTTTTACCCCTTTATCATCTTCAAAGTATGGTGTATTTCCTTCATGGTATGTGATAACAGTAACATCATGTCCATCTTTTATTAATCTTTTTGATAAATCATTTACAACTCTTGCTATTCCACCAACAATTCTTGGTGGATATTCCCAAGTTAACATTAATATTTTCATCGACAATATGCTTCCTTCCCAAACAATTTTCTTTCGTTTATTCAATGTATATTTTATATAAAAATTTGATAAATGTAAATATATTTTTACAAATATTTTCATTTTTCCTATACTTTTATTTTTTCTTTTTTTAATTTATTTATAAATTCATTTAAATCCATAGCACCTATGTCGCCATCTTCCCTTGAACGCACACCTACTTCGTTATTTTCTACTTCTTTTGCACCTACAACTGCCATGTATGGAACTTTTTGCAATTGTGCCTCACGAATTTTATATCCTATTTTTTCATTTCTAGAGTCTACTTCTACACGAATTCCTTCTTTTTCTAATTCCTCTTGCACTTTGTTTGCATATTCTAAATGTGCATCAGTAATTGGTAAAATTTTTACTTGTACTGGTGCAAGCCATAGTGGAAATGCACCTTTTGTTTCTTCTATTAAAAATGATAAAAATCTATCAAATGTTCCAAGAATTGCTCTGTGAATTACGACTGGCGTGTGTTCTTTTCCATCTTCTCCTATATATGTTAGTTCAAATCTTCGTGGTAATAAAAAGTCTAATTGACATGTTGAAATTGTAACATCGTGACCTAGTGCCGTTTTTATCTGAACATCTAGTTTTGGACCATAAAATGCTGCTTCTCCTTCTGCTTCATAGAAATTAAGTTTTGCTTCTGTTAAAATTTGTCTAAGCTCATTTTCTGCTGTGTTCCACATTTCATCATCATCAAAATATTTTTCTTTGTCATTTTTATCTCTTAAAGATAAACGGAAAGTATAATCTTTAAATCCAAAGTCTTTGTATACTGAAAGTATTAATTCTACTACTTTTTTAAATTCTTCTTTTATTTGATCTGGTCTTACAAAAAGATGCGCATCATTTTGGCACATTTGCCTAACTCTTTCTAATCCACACACATTTCCACTTGCTTCATATCTAAAGTCATGTGCAAGTTCACCAATTCTAATTGGTAGGTCTCTATATGAATGCATTTTACTTTTGTAAATTAGCATATGATGTGGACAGTTCATTGGTCTTAATACCATTTCTTCGTTTTCCATTTTCATAACAGGGAACATATCTTCCCTATAATGATCCCAATGACCACTTGTTTTGTATAGTTCTACATTTGCAAGTGATGGTGTATAAACATGACTATATCCCATTTTTATTTCTTTATCTTGAATATATCTTTCTAATAATCTTCTTATAGTTGCTCCTTTAGGTAAATACATTGGTAAACCTGAACCTACTAATTGATGTGTCATAAATAAATCTAATTCTTTACCTAATTTTCTGTGATCTCTTTGTTTTGCTTCTTCAAGTAACTGCAAGTGTTCTTCTAGTTGACTGGCTTTTGGAAAAGAAATTGCATATACTCTTTGTAACATTTTATTCTTTTCGTTTCCTCTCCAATATGCACTAGAAGATGTTAATATTTTAGCTATTTTTACCTTTCCTGTACTCATTAAATGAGGACCTGCACAAAGATCTGTAAATTCTCCTTGTTTATAGAAAGATATTTCTTCACCTTCTGGTAAATCTTCAATTAATTCTACTTTATATGGCTCATTTTGCTCTTTCATAAATGCTATTGCTTTGTCTCTTGGCAATGTATATTTTTCTATTGGTAAATCTTCTTTTATAATTTTTTTCATTTCTTCTTCTATTTTTAACTTATCTTCGTCTGTAAATGGTTTTTCTACATCAAAATCGTAATAAAAGCCTTCATCTATAGCAGGTCCAATTGCAAGTTTTGTTTCTGGAAACAATCTTTTTACAGCTTGTGCCATAATGTGAGAAGTTGTATGCCAATATGCTTTTTTTCCGTTTAAATCACTATCAAAGGTTAAGATATTAACGTTTGCATTTTCATTTAAACAATATCTTAGATCTCTTACCTTTCCATCTACTTCTCCTGCTGTTGCTACTCTTGCTAATCCTTCGCTAATTTGTTTTGCAAGCTCTATTAAAGTAATTCCTTTTTCTACTTCCTTTACAGAACCATCCTTTAATGTTACTTTTATCATAGTATTTCCCCCATTCTTTTAGCAGAACAATAGCGAACATTTTTATGTTATACGGCATAAACTTATTGCAAAGTCTACGTCCATTCGCCTACATATAAAAAGCACTCCTACAAGAATTATTTCTTGTAGGGGTGCTTTTTTATACACGGTTCCACCCTATTTTTTAACTTTTTATGATTATAACGTAATCATCGTCCAGTTTTTACTAGAAACTTCGCAAGGTAGTTTTTCAAATACGTTTTCTTATAATAGCTTTCAGCCTACGACTATTATTCTCTTTTAGAAACCTTTATTTTACTTTGTCTTGCTTGACGTTTTTTATTATTTAAATTATTTTATATTTTTTTCATCATTTTGTCAAGATGTTTTTATAAAGAATTTACCTCTTTTTCTAAGCGATATACTTCTTGCTCTAATGTATTTACATTTTCTTGTTCTTCAAAATTATGCACAAAATATCCTACTATAAATCCTAATATAAATATGCCCACCACTAAAAGAACACTTTTTATCCATTGTTCCTTTTGATACATTTCCTTATCATATATTTTCATTTGCACGCCTTCTTTCTATTTTTTCTCATATCCAGGCTTTCCAAGTAATCTAAACATATTTTTCTTATATTCTTCCACTCCTGGTTGATTAAATGGATTTACTCCTAATAATTTTCCAGACATCGCACAAGCAAGTTCAAAAAAGTAAATTAAACCTCCTATTGTTTCTTCATCTAATTGTTCTAAATTAATTACAATATTAGGTACATCTCCGACTCACATGTGCTTCAATTGTTCCTTCCATTGCTTTTTTATTTATAAAATCTAATGTTTTCCCTGCAACAAAATTCATTCCATCTAGGTTATCTTCATCAGCTTTTATTGTGATATTGCTATTAGGATTTTCTATATTTATAACTGTTTCAAATAGATTTCGTCTTCCTTGTTGAATATATTGCCCCATAGAATGTAAGTCTGTTGTAAAATCTACTCCTGATGGAAAAATTCCTTTTAAATCTTTTCCTTCACTTTCTCCATATAATTGTTTCCACCATTCAGTAAAATAATGCATTTTAGGTTCATAGTTTACTAATATTTCAATGTCTTTACTATTTTTATATAAAATGTTCCTAACAACAGCATATTTATAACATTCATTATATTTTAAATTATTATCTATATATTTATCTTGTGCTATTTTTGCTCCTAGCATTAATTTATCTATGTCTATCCCTGCTACTGCAATAGGTAACAGACCAACTGCTGTTAATACTGAATACCTACCACCTACATTATCTGGAATTACAAAACATTCATATCCTTCTTCATCTGCTAATTTTTTTAATGCACCCTTTTCTTTATCTGTTGTGCAATAAATTCTTTTTCTAGCCTCTTCAACACCATATTTATTTTCTAGAAATTCTCTAAAGATTCTAAATGCAATCGCGGGTTCTGTAGTTGTTCCAGACTTAGATATTACATTTATTGATATATCTTTATCTCCAATTATATCTATTAAATCATTTATATAATTAGGGCTTAAATTATTCCCTGCATATAAAATTTGTGGAGTCTTTCTCTTTCCGTAAATTATAAAATGTATGAGTTAAAGCCTCTATAACAGCCCTCGCACCTAAATATGAACCTCCTATTCCAATACATAAAAATATTTCTGAATTGCTCTTAATATTTTTTGCTGATTTTTTTATTCTTTCAAATTCTTGTTTATTGTAATTTGTTGGTAATTCTAACCAACCTAAGAATTCTTTTTCATCATTTGCTTTTTCATGTAAATTTTTGTGAATTAATTTTACTTCATTGTCATGTTCCATTATGTCTTCTAATTTTATATTGCTGTTACTAAAATCTACTTTAATATTTCCCATACAATCATTCTCCTTTTCCATTTGTAGTATATGTATATTTTATAATAAGTATTTTAGTAATGCAATAATTTTATAAAAAAAGGTATAAATAAAATTTTATACCTTTATATACAATATTCATCCAATTTTTGTTGAAATTCTGTTTTTCCTATTTTTCTGTTTTTATATTCTTCTATCATTTCATTTATAACTCTATAATCTTCTTCTGGAAATGTTTCTTCTACTGTTTTTTTATAGCCTTCATTTATTAATATCATCATTAATTCCATTTGTGCTCTTTTATTCTCTGTACTACTTCCTAATATTGCTTCCAATTTATCGTATCTTTCTATATATTTATTTTGTTTTGCATATTGTTCTTTTATCAGATTTTGCATTAATTGCATCCTTCTTGTTCTTTCCTCAGCTCTCACATATTTTATTCCTTCTAATGCTTCATAGTATTCTTGTGGTATTTTTATCCCTTCTCTTTCTGGTTGCATTTTTACATAATACTTTATTTTTATTTTATCCACTGTTTTTCTTAATTCTTCACTCATTGTTTCTTCTATTGTTCTTTTCTTTGATATTCTCTCTATATT
>CANQZT010000106.1 GCA_947628335.1 uncultured Clostridia bacterium
GTGACTTCGTATATTTATATTATCATTTTTCTTCCCTCTTGTCAATACTTTTTTCTTGGAATTTTTTTCTTTTTTATTCTCAATTATGCATTAATTTTTTTCATATTTTCTTTTATTCTTGCATATGTTCTATTAATAGCTATATTTGAGAAAAGAGGAATGTACATGTTTGTTTGGAATTTTAAATTATCTCCTAAATTAATATTTAAAATTATTTTTATTTGTGTTTTTATTTGTGTTATTGTAATTACTGCTTTTTCACTTTACAATATATTCCATTATGACACTTCAAATGGCTGTGAAAAAAATTCTGACATTGTTAATATTACAAGCGACAGCTATACAAATATTTTACAATCTGTCCATAATAATTTAGATGAATATATAGGTCAAACAATTCATTTTTCTGGATATGTTTATAGGGTATATGATTTTAGCGAAAATCAATTTGTTTTAGCCAGAAATATGATAATTAGCTCTGATAACCAATCTTTGGTCGTAGGATTTTTATGCAATTATAAGAATGCAAGTAATTTCTCTGATAATACCTGGGTTGATATTACTGGAAAAATCACAAAAGGTAATTATCATGGTGATATACCCATTATTGAAATAACAGATATTAATGAATGTAGTAAACCTACAGATGAATATGTATATCCTCCTGATGACACATATATTCCAACTAGCTCATTATTCTAAAAACAAAGTTTACTAGAACAAATCTCACTTCTTTTAGACTTTTTTTCTTCATCTTAAAGTTTGCTATCTAAATTAAAGGTCTCAAAAAAGCGAGCATAAGATTCTCTATCAAATGCAAATTTTAAGAAAATCTAAAGCTCGCCATATTTTTTAATTATTAAAGTATCTTTTCAATAATCCTTCAAAACCTTTTCCGTGTCTTGCTTCATCTTTACACATTTCATGAACTGTATCATGAATTGCATCATATCCTAACTCTTTTGCTCGTGTTGCAATTTCTTTTTTACCTTTGCATGCTCCACATTCTGCTTCTGCCCTTAAAGTTAAATTTTTCTTTGTATCTGGATAAACAATTTCTCCTAATAACTCTGCAAATTTTGCTGCATGTTCTGCTTCTTCCCAAGCATAACGCTTAAATGCTTCTGCTACTTCTGGATATCCTTCTCTATCTGCTTGGCGACTCATTGCAAGGTACATTCCTACCTCTGTACATTCCCCTGTAAAATTATCTTTTAATCCTTTTACTATTTCTTCATCTAATCCTTGAGCTACACCTATTATATGTTCATCAGCATATTCTTTTTTTTCATTTTCTTCTTTCAACACAAATTTATCTTTTCCTGCACCACATTGTGGACATCTTTCAGGTGCTTCCTCTCCAAAGTGGATATATCCACATACTTTACATACATAAGCCTTCATATTTATTACCTCCTATTTTTTCTTTTAACAATTTGATTTTAATATATATATATTAATTTTGTCAAGTTATAATGCACTTTCATTTTGTGTTTTGATATAATTCCAAGAATCTTTGCACATATCTTCTATTTTCTTCGTCGCAACCCAACCTAATTCCTCTTTGGCTTTAGTAGAGTCTGCATAGCATACTGCAATATCACCAGATCTACGAGGAGCAATTTTATAATTTACTTTTTTACCTGTACTTTTTTCAAAAGCATTAACTATTTCTAATACACTATATCCATTTCCTGTTCCTAAATTATATATGTACAATCCTCTTTCTTCTTTTTCTAATTTTTCTAATGCTTTTATATGACCTTTTGCAAGATCTACAACATGAATATAATCTCTTACTCCTGTTCCATCTTTTGTAGGATAGTCATTTCCAAAAACCGATAACTCTGTTAATGTTCCAGCTGCAACTCGAACTATATATGGCATTAAATTATTTGGAATTCCTTGTGGCTCTTCTCCTATTAATCCACTTTCATGTGCACCTACTGGATTAAAATATCTTAATATACAAATATCCCATGTACTATCCGAACTATATATATCTTTTAATATTTGCTCTATAAATAATTTAGAAGTTCCATATGGATTTGTTGTTTCTCCCGTTTTGCATTCTTCTGTTATCGGTATTGTTTTAGGATCCCCATATACAGTGGCAGAAGAACTAAATATAAATTTCTTCACATTATATTTTCTCATAACATCTAACAAAACTAATGCTCCTGAAACATTATTATAATAGTATTCAATTGGTTTTTGCGTAGATTCTCCAACAGCTTTAAACCCTGCAAAGTTTATAACAGAATCAATATTGTTTTCTTCAAATACTTTTTCTAATTTGGTCCTATCTAAATAATTTATTTCATAAAACTTAAATTCTTTTCTAGTTATCTTTTTTATATTTTCTAATACATTCGGTTTACTATTAGAAAAATCATCTATAACTACAACTTCCTTACCACAATTTAATAATTCCACTACAGTATGACTTCCAATATATCCTGCTCCACCTGTAACTAAAACAGCCATAAAAATACCTCCTCTTCCTATTATATTACAAACTCTAATTAATCAATTCTTGATATATTTTATAATCTCGTAAAATCTTTCTTACATAATTATTTGTTTCCTTAAATGGTATATTTTCTATGTCGCTTCCATCTTCTTTTATAATTCCCTGATTTATCCATTTCTTTACATTTCCTTTTCCCGCATTATATGCAGTTAATGAAAGTAATTTATTTCCGTTATATTCTTTCATTAAATTTGAAAAATATTTCGTTCCCAAATTTATATTCAACTCTGGATTATACAAAGATTCATTTTCTATGAAATCAATTTGTAACTCTCCTGCTATTTCTTCAGCAGTTGCATCCATTAATTGCATAAGGCCTATTGCGTTACTTTTTGATACTACATTGGGATTAAAATTACTTTCTGCTTTTATAATTGCAAATATTAAATTAGAATCCACATCATATTCTTCAGAATATTTATATACATATTCAGAATATGTTGCTGGATATATCTTCTTTAATATAATATCTTGTATTTTAATCCCCTTAAATAATAGAACCAAAATACATACTGCTATTAGTAAAATAATTAATATTTTTATTAGTCTTTTCTTCAAAACGCACCTCTCCTATATTATATCTTCATTTGTATCTATTTGGCTTCATACCAATTATTTGCAACAGATAATTCTACTTTTAGTGGTATTTTTAATTCCATTGCATTTTCCATAGACTCTTTTAGTATTTTTTTTACCTTATCTTGTTCTTCAATTTTAGTTTCTATAATCAATTCATCGTGTATCTGCAAAATAATTTTTGATTGTAATTTTTCTTCTTTTAATTTTTTATATACATTAATCATTGCAATTTTCATAATATCTGCTGCTGTTCCTTGTATTGGTGTATTCATAGCTGCTCTTGCTCCAAATTGTCTTACCATATAGTTCGATGAATTTAGCTCTGGTATATATCTTCTGCGTGAAAACAAAGTTTCAACATATCCTTTTTCCTTTGCATCTTCTACAATGTTTTCCATGAAGTTTTTTATACCACTATATTTATCTAAATATTGTTCAATATAATTTTTGGCTTCTTTTTTAGATACCCCTATTTGTTCTGCAAGCCCAAAATCACTAATACCATATACAATTCCAAAGTTTACTGCTTTTGCTTTTGATCTTTCTGCACTAGTTACTTGTTCAATTGGAATATTAAATACCCTCGATGCTGCTTGCTTATGAATATCCTCATCATTTCTAAATGCTTCTAGCATATTTTCGTCATTACTAATATGTGCAAGAACTCTTAATTCAATTTGCGAATAATCTGCATCTAAATACACACTTCCATTTTCTGGTTTAAATGCTTTTCTAATTTTTTTACCCGCTTCTACTCTAGTTGGTATATTTTGTAAATTAGGTTCTGTACTACTAATTCTGCCTGTTGCTGTAACAGTCTGATGGAAATATGAATGTATCCTATTATCTTTTTTATGGATATATGGAATAAGGCCTTCAACATATGTAGAATTCAGTTTCATTATTCCTCTATACTCTAATATTTTTTCTACAATAGGATGCTCATTTTTTATTTTTTCAAGTGTATCGACATCAGTTGTATATCCATTTTTATTTTTTTTAGCATATGGTAACTTTAATTTTTCAAATAAGATTTCTCCTAATTGTTTTGGCGAATTAATATTAAATTCTTGTTCTGCTAATTTATAAATTTCCATAGTTAAAATCGATATTTGTTTTTTTAATTGTTCACCATATGAAACAAGTTCATTTTTATCAACATACATACCTGTATATTGCATATCAGCTAAAACTTGCACAAGAGGCATTTCTATGCTATTAAATAATTCTAAACTATTATTTTCTTGTAATTTATTAGTTAAGACTTCATATAGTTTATATATTATGTATGCATACATAGAGTTATTATATTGCTCATATTGATTCTCTTTATTTTCGTCTATTTCTTCAAATAAAGTTATTTGCTGTTTTTCCTCTTGTACTCCATTTTCTGCAAGATATTCCTGTATATCTATATCTAAATATTGCATAGATAATCCTTCTAGTGTATATTTAGATGTTGTTGGACTTAATAAATATGCTGCAATTTTTGCGTCAAACAGAAATTTTCCATGTTCTATTCCTATTTGTTTAAGCAATATAGCATCTCTTGAAAGTTCATATCCTAAAATACATACTTCTTCATTTTCAAATATTTGCTTTAAATATAACTTTTTCTCTTCCTGACTTGTAAATTGAAAATAATATACCTTGTTTTCTTTTATATTAACTATGCTAATACCAATAATTTCTTCTTTTATAATATAACTTTCTTCTTCACTTTTATTTGTTAAAAATGAGAAGTATAGTTTTTTTTCATTTATTACATCTTCAATTATTTTTTCAAATTGACCTTTATCTCTAATGATTTCTATATCTACGTTATTTTTCGTATCTTTACTTTCATTTTTCTTACTTAATAGATTAAAACGTTCAATGTATCTGTTAAATTTGTATTTTTTAAATAATTCAGCTACACTTTCTTTATCCCATTCTTCTACCTTCATCTCTTCTAAATTTTCTTCAATTGGTGAATCTATATTAATTCTTCCGAAGTTCTCTCGAAAGGAAAGCTAATTCTTTGTTTTCTATTAGTTTCTCTCGTAATTTTCCTTTTATATTGTCCGTTCCTTCTTCTAACTTTTCATATAACTTATCTATATCTTCATACTCTTTAATAAGATTTAACGCTGTTTTTTCTCCTACTCCTGGAACACCTGGAATATTGTCTGATGTATCTCCCATTAAACCTTTTACCTGTATTAGTTGGTATGGCTCTACTCCATATTCTTCTAGTACTTTATTTCTATCATAATTATCAGTTTCTGTCTTTCCTTGCTTCGTTCT
>CANQZT010000107.1 GCA_947628335.1 uncultured Clostridia bacterium
CCATATATTTCCATTCTTCTATATTTTGGTGCAAATACCAAGTGATATTTGCAATTCCAAGTGCTATGTGCTAAACTATTATTGTCTTTCATGACAAAATCCTCCTTTTTGATTTTTATTTACGGTTGGCGAACCATAATTATTATATCAAAAAGGAGGATTTTTTCTACTCATAGCTAGAAGCCTTTAGAACCCCCTGTAAAACAGGGGGTTTTCGTTACACAAAAAAAGACATTATTGATATATAAAATTCAATAATGTCCTTTTACAATTATACTATTTTTCTAAATCTGAACTTCTTGTTTCTCTTGTTGAATTTTCAACATTACGTATAGCTTCCGTTGTATCTATATTTTTTAGTTTTCCATCATTTGATATTTCGCTTTCAAATTTTTTATGTGCTTCTTGACTTGATAATACAATATCTTCTTCTGTTAATTCTATATCATTTTCTTTTAATATAGACAAAATCCTTTTTAATAATCCTTTTCTTTTATTTTTTGCATTAGTAACTGTTTGGCTAGTATCTTGAACAGACGTTACTTCTTCTGCAACTTCATTATGTTGATTAGCATTTGTATGCTTCGAAGTTTGACTGTTGTTATACTTAATAGATGAATTTTCATTTGCTTTTCTACCATTCATAAATTCTACATCTTGTCCTAAACTTAGATTTTCTATGTTTACGTCTACTGTTCCATTTTTTACTTCCATATCATTTAAAACTCTAGCTTGATCCTTCATTTCAGAATTTTTAATTCCAATATTAACTGAACTATTTTCTGACATATTCATATTATTTAAAATTTGTGATTTTCCACTCATAGATGATTGAGTAACATTAATTTCCGCATCATTTTTACCTTTCACCTTTAGTCCGTTTAATAATTCCGCATTACCACTTAAATTGGTTCCACTTATATTAATTTCGATTCCCATATTCATTCCCCCTATATACATCTATAATAGTATCACATCTTTCAAATTATGTCAAGTTGAGTTTTAGCAATTTTTTCTTATATAACTTTTCTCTTTATAAAAAGACAATGCATTCTCAAAACATATATTGCATTGTCTTTTTTATTTCTATTCCCTTATACTATTTTCTTCATTTTGTTCTAACACTTGACTGCTATCATTTTGTTCAGTTGCATTTATTATCTCTAGTTTTTGTTGAAATAATTTTTCTAACCTATCTCCTATTTTTTGCAATAAATCCATTGCATATTCTGGTGTAAAATTATTTATTGAAGCCGAATTTTCACTTGTTAGTTCTTCAACTTGAACATTTGGTGATGGCGTTGTAACACTATCTAGTTTTATAGAAAAATATGTCGTATTTGAATCACTTATATTTATTGTTTTATTACTTGTAATTTTTGCACTTTCTGCATCTTGAACCGTACTATTTAAAAATGATATTTTATAAATACTTCTATCATCTGTTTCCAAATCATTTCCTTCCACTGTAATAATACACATTATATCAGTCTTTCCATTTGTTGTTTGTTTTGTTAGTTCCATATTTTTGAATTCAAAACTATCTGTATCTGATGAGCTACTAATATATTCATAATCCAATGCCATACTTACTGAATTGTCATCATTTTTAAATGAAAGTGTATAAATTTTTTCATCTTCTGTTTTTATTTGAGTTTGTACTAATTTTCCGTTAGACTCAAATAATTCAATTGAAAATCCGTTAACTGAACTAAAATCACTTGTTTGAGTTTCTGATATTATCTCTGCAATATTCTCTTGAAGTGTTCTTATTGTCATGCTCGAATTTGAATCTACAAGCATAATTTTATTTAATATGACATTCAACGTTTGCTCATCTTCTTGTAATTTTTCTAATACAGCAATTATTATATTTTGTACTTGTTCATTACTTATAAAAACACCATAACAATTAGTTTGAACTATTTCGCCATTAATTTCTTTCATAACTTTTTTATTACTATAATAAGCATCTTCTGAAAGTTGAGATTTAATTATTGGTACATACGTTTGTATTATATAATCCAATTGTGCTTCATCTATAGTAAATAATTCAGAAAAATTTTTAAATTCTATTTTATCAGGAATATTAGATACATCTTCTACTCCATATTTTTGTGCTAATTCTTTTAAGTTATTATTGTCAAATTTCAGATATTTATTAATTACCTCTTCAGAAGTAATACCATAAGAATCATTATTGTGAGCATATTTTAATTCAAATAGACTTTTATCTATATATTTTAAATTAAATTGTCTTGAATCTTTTTCTTTCTGTGGATCTGCTTGTACATTATATTCTATCGTGAAATTTCTTGCAGGTATACTTTGGTTTGCTATATCATCATCATTTGAAACTAAATCAAATGAAACAGTTCCATTCGTTTCATATTTGTCTTGCTTTACATTTTCTATAACTTCATTATTTATGTCTTTGTAATATTCTTGAATTATTTCACCATTTTTTCCTAAATATTTGTAAAATAGTACTTCATCACTTTTAAAAATATCTGTTAATAAAAACAATACACATGCTAAACATGCTATAATTATAATTACGATTACCATAAGTATAATAATTAATTTTTTATTCTTCTTCATACTCTTCCCCCCTTATTTAATATTTCTCTTTGTCTTTGTGCTTCATATATAACAATTCCTGCTGAAACAGAAGCATTTAATGATGTTATTTTTCCTTTCATTGGAATTTTGACCAAATAATCACAATTTTCTTTAACAAGTCTCGTCATTCCATGTCCCTCACTTCCAATTACAATTGCAATCGGACCTGTTAAATCTTGCTCATAATAATATTGCCTTGCATCCATGTCAGTTCCACAAACCCAAATTCCCTCTTCTTTTAGTCTTTTTATTGTTTCACTGATATTATTTACCCTTGCTATTTTCATATGCTGTACAGCTCCTGCTGATACTTTATTAACTGTACTATTTACAGCTGCTGATCTTCTTTTAGGAATAATCACTCCATGAACCCCTGCTGTTTCTGCTGTTCTTATTATTGACCCAAGATTGTGAGGATCTTCTATCTCGTCTAGAATTAAAATAAATGAATCTTCGTTTCTTTCTTTTGCTATAGATATTATATCACAAATATTACAATAATTAAAGGGGGGCACAATTGCAATAACTCCCTGTGGATTAGCTGTCTGTGCTATAGTACTAAACTTTGATTTATCTATTTCAACCATAGGAATTTTTAAACTTTTTGCCTTTGCAATTATTTTATTAATAGAACCTTGTTTTTCACCTTTTTGTATAAAAATCTTATTTATGTCTTTTTTAGCCTCTATCAACTCTAAAACAGCATTCCTACCTTCTACCTGATCTTGATATTCTTCTACTTTATCTTTTTTTACTTCTTTCATATTTTTCCTCTCTATTCCTCATCTAATTTAAGAACACTTAAGAATGCTTCTTGTGGTATGTCTACATTCCCAATTTGACGCATTTTCTTTTTTCCTCTTTTTTGCTTTTCTAGTAACTTCTTCTTCCTAGTAATATCTCCACCATAGCATTTTGCAAGTACATCTTTTCTTAATGCTGAAATTGTTTCTCTTGCTATAATTTGACCTCCTATTACTGCTTGAATTGGAATAATAAATAACTGTCTTGGAATAACTGTTTTTAATTTTTCTACCATTTTCTTTCCACGCGTATAACTTGAATCTTTATGCACAATAAATGATAATGCATCTACTCCTTCCCCATTTACACGAATATCTAACTTTACAAGTTCTGCACGTCTATATTCTTTAAATTCATAATCAAATGATGCATAGCCCTTCGTTTTAGATTTTAGACTATCAAAAAAGTCATATATAATTTCGTTTAATGGTAATTCATAAATAAGTGTTACTCTTGTTTGATCTAAATATTTCATATCTATATAAGTTCCACGCCTATTTTGACATATTTCCATTATATTTCCAACATAATCCTTAGGAGTTAAAATTTCTGCTTTTACAATTGGTTCTTCCATATATGAAATCTCTTGTGGGGCTGGTAAATCTGATGGATTATATATTTCTAATATTGTCCCATCCGTTTTATGAACTTTGTAAATAACTGATGGCGAGGTCATAATTAGACTTAAATCGAATTCTCGGTCTAGTCTTTCTTGAGTAATTTCTAAATGCAATAATCCTAGAAATCCACATCTAAATCCAAATCCCAAAGCAGTGGATGCTTCTGGCTCATATTGCAAAGCTGCATCATTTAACTTTAGCTTTTCTAATGCTATTTTTAAATTTTCATAGTCACTTCCATCAACAGGGTATAACCCACAATATACCATAGGATTTACTTTTTTATATCCTTTCAAAGGCTCTTTGGCTGGCTTATTATTTAGGGTTATAGTATCTCCTACATGAATATCTGATAAATTTTTAATACTTGCTGCAATATATCCTACTTCTCCTGCTAATAATTCATTTGATTCTACATAGTTTCCTGGTTCAAAATATCCGACTTCTGTAACTGTAAATACTTTTTTAGCAGCCATTAATCTAATTTCATCGCCAACTTTTACTTTACCACTATCTACTTTAACATACGCTATTGCACCTTTGTAGTTATCATAAAATGAATCAAAAATGAGACATTTTAGTTCTGTATCTTCTTCTCCTTGTGGAGCTGGAATATCTCTTACAATTCTCTCTAATACTTCTTCTATGTTTAGACCAGATTTTGCCGAAATACATGGTGCATCCATTGCTGGAATTCCAATTATATCTTCAATCTCTTTTTTAACCTCTTCTGGTCTTGCATTTGGTAAATCAATTTTATTAATAACTGGTAATATTTCAAGATTATTATCTAATGCTAAATATACATTTGCAAGAGTTTGTGCTTCTACTCCTTGACTTGCATCTACTACAAGAATTGCACCTTCACATGCTGCAAGGCTTCTTGATACTTCATAATTAAAGTCTACATGACCTGGTGTATCTATTAAATTTAATGTATATTCTTGACCATCTTTTGCAATATATCTCATACGAACTGCTTGTGACTTAATTGTAATTCCTCTTTCTCGTTCTAAGTCCATATTATCAAGCACTTGATTTTCCATTTCTCTTTCTGATAATACCCCTGTTTTTTCAATAAGTCTATCAGCAAGTGTTGATTTTCCATGATCTATATGTGCAATGATGCTAAAATTTCTAATATGATCTTGTCTTTGTTTCAATATTTATTCTCCTCCATTTTTAAATTATATACCAGTCGTATTTTCTCATTTTATCCTTGTTGTATTTTATCATATAATTAACTAAAACACAATAAAATTTTACACTAACTTGTTCAGGTTACATAATTTTTAATTTTATTGCATTTTTTTTACTATTGTGCTATAATATGTTTAGAAGTCGAT
>CANQZT010000108.1 GCA_947628335.1 uncultured Clostridia bacterium
GTAAAAAAACAGCTAAAACAAGAAAATAAAGATATAGATATATATTTGTGTAAAGAGTTTGCTCAAACAGTGGAAACTGCAAAAAAAATAGCAAAACCAGGTCAAATTGTATTATTTTCACCTGCAAGTGCAAGTTTTGACTTATTTAAAGACTTTGCTGAAAGAGGAAAGAAATTTAAGGAATTAGTAAACAAATTATAAAAAATAAATTAAGAGATAAATATTTAAATATAGAAAATTTACATAGAAGAATTAGTAAAAAAGTAACCAAATTAAAATAATATGCATATACTATTGTATGAAAGAAACTAGGAGGTACAATATGTCATATGAAAGTTACATGAGAGATGTATTAGGTTACACACCGGGTTTTGCAGGCAATGTATATGCAACAAATGATTATTATAATATACAAGATACAAATTTTAGAAATAATAGCAATTTAGAAGCTTTTTATCCCGATACATATAAAAAAATATATCCACTTGTTTGCAAAGAATGTAGTACAAATACAATGCCAATTACAGAAGAAATATTAGAACAAATGATAGATAATATATATAATTCAATAGAAATAGATTTAAAAATTGAAACAACTGCATCAAAACAACGACTAGGAAAGGACGAGGTGAAAAATGTTGCAAAAGATATGGATAATAGAAATACAAAAATTCAAAATAGTACATTAAGAGATTTAATAAAAATATTAATACTGAATGAATTGTTAAATAATGGAAATTTTCCAGGAGGAAATAGACCACCATATCCGGGAAGACCAAATAGACCGTTAATTCCAAATTTGCACCCTCCATTTCCAGGAGAAAACAGACCACCATTTCGTAACTAAAAAATGAAAAAATTTCCATTAAAAAATGTATTTAAATTTTAAATTTAGAAATTTTTATTTTACATACTTTTTTTTAAAACGAGCAAAATAAATTTGTATAAATTTTTGAAAGGAAGTATGTAAAATGGATGTTAAAGATTGTATGACTACAAATGTATGTTATTGCACACCAAATAGTACAGTAAAAGATGCGGCAAAATTAATGTGTGATAATCATGTTGGGTGCATTCCTGTTTGTAATGATAATAATTGTGTTGTTGGGATACTAACAGATAGAGATGTTATCTTAAGAACAATCGCATGTGATAAAGATGCTTGTCAAACAAAAGTAAGTGATATAATGACATGCAATCCTTGTTGTTGTGAGCCACATACATCAATGGATGATGCAACGAAAATGATGTCAGATTTGCAAATACGAAGGATACCGGTATGTAATAGTAATAATCAAATAGTTGGTATTTTGTCATTAGGCGATTTAGCACATTATGATAAGCAAGTAGGGGAAAATCAAGTTTGCAATACATTAGGAAGTATATGCAATTGCAATGGAAAAAATAAAAATGCAGAATAATTATCTAAAAAAATGAATAAAATAATAGAAGTAGAAAATTTCTACTTCTATTATTATGTTAAAAGGAATGAAATATATGGTTATAGATATGGGATATTGGACAAAAGTGGCAAAAAGAGTTATAGCTTTAATTCTTACATTAATTGGAATATATTTAGCATTCAAATTAGCTATATTTTATATGCCATTTTTAATAGCATTTATTATATCGTTATTGATAGAGCCACTAATCAAATTTGTAAACAAAAGGACAAGTTTAACAAGAAAAACAAGTGCAATTATAGTTTTAATTATTGTATCAATAATATTAGTAGGTTTACTTACATGGGGAATTGTGTCACTAATTGGAGAAGCGACAAATTTATTGCAAGGGTTGAATTTCTATATAGAAAGTATATATAATAAAATTCAAAATTTAATTTCTAATATTGATTTTCAAAAATTAAAGATTCCAGAAAGTGTAACAACAGTAATTCAAAATTCTCTTTGGGATTCTATAGGTTCTATATCAAATTGGGTTAAAGAATTTTTAACTTCTTTAATGAGCTTTTTAACTCAAATTCCAACAATAGCTATATATGTTGTAATTTCTATAATTGCAATTTATTTTATATGTGTTGATAAATTTTATATGTTAGATCAATTAGAACATCATTTACCACGTGAATGGGTAAAAAGAATAGGAAAGCATTTAAGAGATTTAATTAATAGTTTGGGAAGTTATTTAAAAGCTGAAGTTACTCTCGTAATTATTTCTTTTTGTATATCCCTAATTGGATTATATATATTTAAATTGTGTGGCTTAGATATAAAATATCCGCTTCTTTCTGCACTTGCCATAGGATTTGTAGATGCTTTACCAATACTTGGATCAGGAACTGCAATGATTCCATGGGCTATAATATCAGGAATAAATGGAAATATTAATCTTGCGATTGCAATTATATCATTATGGCTTATAATGACAATTACAAGACAGTTTGCAGAGCCAAGAATAGTTAGCAAACATATTGGGATACATCCAATTTTTACATTGATTGCAATGTATACAGGATTTAAAACAATAGGAGTATTAGGAATGTTTGTAGGCCCAATTGTTTTAATTATATTAAAAAATATATTTGCAACATTAATAGATAAAGGAGTAGGAAAAGCTATATTTGATAGGTAAAGTTATTTAAGGCATACTTGAATCTATAATGTCATACTTTCGTATATAATCTTTTGTGTCATTATTCTGCTTTACAACTTCAGATTTGTTTTTCTTTAAAAATTCAATAATTTGGTAAACATCAATCCAAATTTGATTTACACCATCTTTTTGGGATTCATCAAAAATAAGTTGCATACCAAAATGTAAGTGGGGGATATTTATATTATTTACATTTTCCTTTGTGCTATATCCGGTCATACCAAGGTAACCAATAACATCTCCTGCTTTTACAATTTTTCCCTCATACATTTCTGCATTATAAGGATGGTCTTTTCTTAAATGTGCGTAATAGTAATAACGCTTATTATCAAAACTACGAATGCCAATTCTCCAACCACCATATTGATTCCAACCAAGTGCTTCAACAACACCAGATTCTACGGCGACAATAGGAGTACCAATACTTCCCATTAGATCATTACCAAGATGAACTCTTTTAAAACCATAAGATCGTGCATTGCCAAAGTCATCGTAATGATTAAAACTGTAATTTTTAGCAATAGGTAGAAATGCTTTTATACCATATTTAGATGTAAAGCTTCCATCCTTTTCAATATCGTATTTTCCAATAAATTCATGCAAAACTGCATCATAGGCTTCATAATAATAAGAATAATTTTTTAAATCCTTTGTTAAATCTTCCATAGTACTTCCAGTTTTTAATTTTTCAACAAGGGTATCTAAATCCTTTTGCTGAAATTTTTTAAAGTTACCACCATATTTACAAGCAAGATAAGAAATAAGTTCAATCCAGTTATATTTTACATCTTCATCGTTATTATGAGATTTAATATCTAAGGCAGATGTTTTATCTAAAACATTATATGTAACATTAAAATCTACCCATTTAATATATTTTTTTTCTTCTACTTCATTAGAAATAGTATTATTCCAAGATAAAGTAGAATTGATAGGTAGTGAAAACGAATGTGTTGTAGAAACAACAATTATACAAATGACAATTATAATACAAATAAAGCTAAATAAGATGAAAGATTTATTTATTTTAAATGATTTAATGAACAAGACAAAACACCTCATAATATGTATATTGAAAATAAAAAAATATATTCATAACTAATAAATACAATTTGCAATCAATTTGGAATAATAGTATAATATTTTTGTAATAGAGATAATAAAGTTGTAGGAGAAGGCAATATATGGAAAAAATACCAGTTAAAAAAAATAAAGAATATATAGTTGATATAATAGACCAAGGATATGAAGGAGAAGGGATTAGTAAAATAGAAGGATATACTATTTTTATTCCGGGAGTAATAAAGGGAGAAAAGGCAAAAATATTGATTGTAAAAGTAAATAAAACGCATGCTTTTGGAAAGGTACTAGAGATATTAAAAAAAGCAGAAGTAAGAATGGAAAGTGATTGTAGTACATATAAAAGATGTGGAGGTTGTAATTTAAGGCATATGAATTACAATGCAACATTAGAATTCAAAAGAGAAAAAGTACAAAATCTTGTAAATAAAACATTAAAAGAAAAAATAGAAGTTAGTCATACAGTAGGAATGGAGAATCCATTTCATTACAGAAATAAAGCACAATATCCAGTAGGATATAATAAAAATGGAGAAATTATAACAGGAGTTTTTGCAGAGCGTACCCATGAAATAATTCCAATGGAAAGATGTGAAATTCAATTACCAATATCTGAAAGAATTGCAAAATGGATCATAAATTTCATGAAAGAAAATGGTATTGAGGCATATAATGAGGAAAAAATAACAGGAACAATAAGACATATTGTAATAAAAGTAGGAATGCATACAAGTCAAGTAATGTGCATCATAGTAACAAATAAAAGAAACATACCAAATGAAGATAAATTAGTAAAAGAACTATTAAAAGAGTTTAAAGAAATAAAAACAGTTATAAAAAATATCAATACAAAAAATACAAATGTAATATTAGGTAAAGAAAATCAAATATTATATGGTGATGGATACATAGAAGATAAATTATCGGAGTTTACATTTAAAATTTCAGCATTATCGTTTTATCAAATAAATCCAATACAAACAGAAAAGTTATATAACATAGCAATAGAAAGAGCGAATTTGACAAAAAATGACATAGTATTTGATTTATATTGTGGAATAGGGACAATAGGAATATTTGTAGCAAAACATGTAAGTCAAGTATATGGAATAGAAATAGTAGAACAAGCAATAAAGGATGCAAGGGAAAATGCTAAAATAAATAACATAGATAATATTGAATTTTATTGTGGAGATGTTGAAAAAATACTAAAAGAAATATTGCAAATGAAAAAGGTAAAACCAGATGTGGTATTTGTAGATCCACCAAGAAGAGGATTGGATAATACTACTATATATAATATATTAAATTGTACTCCTAGTAGATTAATTTATATAAGTTGCAATCCAGCAACACTTGTTAGAGATTTAAAGATGTTAGAAGAAAAATATTATGTAAAATCAATACAACCTGTTGATATGTTTCCTTATACATCGCATGTTGAGTGTGTGGCAGTGCTTAACCTTAAATAGTTTTGAAATCATTCTTACTGTAAAGATAGATAGTTTAAATGTTAGAAAAATTATCTTTAATATCTAACTAAAATCTAACCAAAGTCAAATTTTAGATAGTGATATAAAAAATTGTAAATATATTAAATCTAGTTTAGAGAATTGCTAAGCTAGATTTTTTAATCCTTAAAACTAAATGCAGAAGATATAGCTTCAGCAGATAGTAATTTAGAATTTATAT
>CANQZT010000109.1 GCA_947628335.1 uncultured Clostridia bacterium
ATGTTCGTAAAATAGCCACATTCCTTTTGCTGCATCTATAGCACTTCCACCACCAATTGCTATTATAACATCAGGGTTAAAGTTTTCTATTTGTTTTACACCTCTTTTAATAGTATCAAATGATGGATCTGGTTCTACTTCTGCAAATATTTCAGAATGGACATATTGTTCTCTATTTCTTAAATGATATAAGATTTTATCTACATATCCTAATTCTACCATTGATTCATCTGTTACAATAAACGCTCTTGTTATATCTGGCATTTTTTCTAGATAAGCAATTGAACCTGCTTCAAAATATATTCTTTCTGGAACTTTAAACCATTGCATATTAACCCTCCTTTTTGCAACTCTTTTAATATTTATTAAATTTACGCTTGACACATTTGAAGTAGTAGAATTTCCTCCAAAAGTTCCACATCCAAGTGTAAGCGATGGCATATTGGTATTATATATATCACCAATTGCACCATGAGTTGATGGAGAATTTACAATAATTCTTCCTGCTTGAAGTCTCTCTGAAAATTCTAATATTGTTTCATCATCTTCTGAATGAATAACTGCTGAATGACCAAGACCACCAAATCTTAATAATGCTTCTGCTTTCGATATTCCCTCTTCTTTAGAATCTACTATATAGTATGTTAGAACTGGACTCAATTTTTCTCTTGAAAATGGGAAATCTACTCCTATCCCTTCTTCATACACCACTAAAACCTTAGTTTCAATTGGTACATCAATTCCTGCTTGTTTTGCTATATCATATGGACTTTGACCAACAATAGAAGAATTTAAAACAAATCCTTTTTCAGCATTAAACATAGCATTTTTTAATCTTTCTTTTTCCTCTTCATTAATAAAATAACATCCAGCTTCTTTCATAAGTTTTTCAAATTCATCATGAATTTCTCTGTCTACAATTACTGCTTGCTCTGAAGCACATATCATTCCATTATCAAAAGCCTTTGACATAACTACATCATTAACAGATGTTTTTAATTTTGCCGTTTTATCTATATAGCAAGGTACATTTCCAGGTCCTACACCTAATGCTGGCTTTCCACATGAGTAAGCAGCTTTTACCATTCCTGTTCCTCCTGTTGCAAGAATTAAATCTACATCAGGATGATTCATTAAAAGACTTGTTGCTAAAACAGATGGTTCTTCAATCCATAAAATACAATCCTTTGGTGCTCCTGCACTTATTGCAGCATCTCTCATAATGGTCGCCGCTTCCACACTACACTTTTGTGAAGATGGATGAAATCCAAATATGATAACATTTCTTGTTTTTGCTGAAATTAATGATTTAAACATTGTAGTAGATGTAGGATTTGTAACAGGTGTAACTCCTGCAATTATTCCTACAGGTTCTGCAATTTCTACATATCCTTCTTCTTTATTTTCATTTATAATTCCAACTGTTTTATCATATTTTATGCTATGATAAACATATTCTGTTGCAAACATATTTTTTGTAATTTTGTCCTCATATATTCCTCGTTTCGTTTCTTCTACAGCCATTTTTGCAAGTTTCATATGATTTTCAAGACCTGCCATTGACATTTTCTTTATTATATTATTTACCGTCTCTTGATCTAATTTTTTATACTCTGTTGATGCCTTTTTTGCTCTTTGCACTAAATCATCAACCATTTTCTTAATTTTTTCTTGTTCTTCTTGTGTAACTTCTCCAGCCATAATAGCCCTCCTTTTTCTTTTTGCTTTTTCATTATAATTATATAGTAAGTTTCATTTTTGTCAACAAAAAAGTTTCGATATTTTTTTACTTTTATTGATTTTTCTCTTTATATCATATACAATTATTTCAATAATATTCTAAAGAAGACGGTGATTTTATGAAACCTAAAAATAAAAAAACAAAAGTACCTTCAAATACTGTAACATCAAAAAAAATCAGTTATGTAATGTTCTCTTTGTTTTTCCTTCTTTTTTGTCTTATTATTAGACTTGCTTTTTTGCAATTTGTTCAAGGAGCTGATTTAAAAGAAAAAGCATTTAAGCAACAAACCGTTAGTCAACTAATTAGTCCAAAAAGAGGAAATATTTTAGATACGAATGGAAAAAGCCTTGCTATTAGCGCAAAGGTCGATACTGTTTCCATTAATCCTACAAAAATTACAGATAAAACTGAAGCACTTACAAAAGCTAAGAAAGAAAAAGTTGCAAAAGCATTTTCTGAAATTTTTGAACTAAATTACGATGAAACATTAGAAAAATTAAATAGTACAGCATCTGTTCAAACAATTGCAAAAAAAGTAGAACAAGACAAAATTGATGAACTAAAAAATTGGATGAAAGAAAATGATATATCTACTGGTATTAATATAGATGAAGATACCAAAAGATACTATCCTTATAATAATTTAGCATCTTATGTTATTGGCTTTTGCAATAGTGAAAATCAAGGTATATACGGAGTTGAAAGAAGTTATAACTCATACTTAACTGGTACACCAGGAAAAATTGTTACCTCAACTGATGTTAATAAAAACGAAATTTCAGGTGAAGAAGGTCAGCATATTGATGCTGAAAATGGAAATAATATTGTGCTTACAATTGATGCAAACATTCAATCTATTGCCGAAAAATATTTAAAAGAAGCTATAGAAAAAAATAATGCTCGTAATGGTAATGTTATTATTATGAAACCTAGTACTGGCGATATTTTAGCAATGGCTCAATATCCCGATTACGATTTAAATACACCATTTACCCCAACATCTGAATATTGGGCAAGTCGCTGGGAAACACTTAGTTCTTCTGAAAAAACGGAAATGTATCGAAATATTATGGTTTCAAGTAGATACGAACCTGGTTCCACTTTTAAGTTAATTAATGCATCTGTTGCTTTAGAAGAAAATATTACAGAAACTGATGTTGCTAATGAATTTACCTGTCTTGGATATGAAATGGTAAATGATATCAAAATACGATGTTGGTCAAATCAAGCACATGGGCAACAAACACTAAGGCAAGTCTTAGAAAATTCATGTAACCCTGGTATGATGCAACTTGCAAAAAAAATTGGATCAAGAAATTTATATAAATATTATCAAGCCTACGGTCTATTTTCCAAAACAGGAATTGGATTACCTGAAGAAATTAACAGTAGCTTTCATTCTGAAGAAAATGTTGGGCCAGTTGAGCTTGCTACAATGGCATTCGGTCAAAGAATTAATATTACACCAATTCAACTTGTAACTGCTATTTCTGCAATTGCAAACGATGGTGTACTAATGAAACCAAGAATTGTAAAAGAAATTGTAAATACAGATACAAACGCTATTACAAATATAGAACCTACAAAAATACGCCAAGTTATATCTTCTGAAACTGCAACTAAAATGTTAGATATGATGGAATCTGTTGTTTCAGAAGGAACTGGATCTCCAGGTTCAGTTACTGGCTATTCTGTAGGTGGAAAAACAGGAACCTCTGAGCCACCAGCAGAAGATCCAGATTTTGGATATGTTGCTTCTTTTGTTGCTGTTTCTCCTGCAGAAAATCCAGAAATAGTTGTTTTAGTTGCATTATATGATCCACATGTTAAAAACTTCCATGGTGGTTCAGTTGCAGGACCTATTGTATCTAATATTTTATCAGAAGTTTTACCTTATCTTGGTATATCTCCTGACGAAATTAGTGTAGATACCACTACAAGTTCTACATTACAATCTGTCCCTAATATAGTTAACAAAACTGTAACCGAAGCTGGAAAAATTTTGGACTCTGTTGGGCTTAATTACGATTGTAGCACATCAGGAAATAAAAATGAGCTTTTGGTAACCGACCAAGTTCCACCTGCTGGAACCCAACTTTATACTGATTCTTCTACAGTAATGCTTTATACTAATGAAAATAGTGTTAGAACTTCTACTACTGTTCCCGATTTAACTGGTATGACAGTATCACAAGCCAAAAGCTCACTAGAATCTAAAAAATTGAATATATCTATAGAGGGAAGTTCTGGTACAATTGTGTCACAAGAACCTATCAAACAAACTTCTGTAGAACAAGGTACAGTTATAAATGTAAAATTATCTGAATAAAACAAAAAGAAAAGATGAATTTTTCATCCTTTCTTTTTTTGCATATGATAGCAAACTCTTGCCGTTAATTTTTCTGGAGAAATTTTAGCTAAAAATCTTACTATTTTTATTTTTATTCCTGGTATTATCATTAGTTTGCGTTTAAACATATTTTTTATTGCATATTCTGCAACATACTTACTTGACATAGACTTTAATTTAAACTTTACTTCTGCTACATTATTAAAATTTGTATCTACAGGGCCTGGACACAAGACACTTACAGAAACTTTTGATTTTTTCTTTTTTAATTCTGTATAAATGCTTCCGTGTTAGTCTTACTATATATGATTTTGTTGAATAATATGTTGCCATAAGTGGGCCTGGCATAAATCCTGCAATAGATGCAACATTTAATATATACCCTTTATCTTTTTTTACCATATCTTGCAAAAATAATTTTGTAAGTATATGGACTGCTGTTATGTTTGTATTTATCATATTAATTTCCTTGTCTAAATCTGTGGTTGTAAATTCACCAAAATCCCCAAATCCTGCATTGTTAATTACAACATCTATGTTCCTATACCTTAATGTTTTATACAATTCTATACAAGTTTCATAATCCGATAAATCAATAGCTATAATTTCTACCTTTGTATTAAGTTCTTCTTTTAATTCATTTAGTTTATTACCATCTCTTGCTACTGCAATAATGTCATATCCCATTTTACTTAACACTCTTGCCATATCTCTTCCAATTCCAGAAGATGCCCCTGTTACTAAAGCCTTCATCTTTTTCCTCCTTAGTTATTATTCTTTAAATATTCTATATAAATTCTTGCACAACATTCACAATCAAATTCTGCTCTATGAAATCCATCCTCTGTTATTCCTATGTATTTTGCTATAGTTCCTAGCTTATGATTTGGAAGTCTTGGATATAATTTTCTTCCAATTGCTACAGTATCTATGACTTTATTCTTTGAAAAACTATTTTTAGAATAATTTTGAATAAATTGATAATCAAAATTTGCGTTGTGTGCTACTATTGGATAATCACTAATAAATTCTATTAATCTTGGCATTATTTCTTCTATATAAGGACAGTCTTCTACCATTTCATTTGTAATTCCCGTAATGTTTGTAATGTAGTATGGTATT
>CANQZT010000110.1 GCA_947628335.1 uncultured Clostridia bacterium
AAATCAATTTGTATGGGTACCATGTAATTTGGATAATGAAATTACAATAGACGGAAAAAAAGTTGCAAAGTATGAAAGGTGGTGCTCTAAAGAATATGAGGATGCAAAGGATGAAACTACAGTAAATGGAATAACATATAAAGCAAGACCAGTAGAAAATGAAGACGACCAAATAAAAAAATATGGAGGATTTTATATAGCAAGATATGAAGCAGGATTAGATGGAATAATTACAGAAGCAAATAGTGAAACAAATAATGTATATACAAAAGTACCAGTAAGTAAACAAGGAGCCCAAGTGTGGAATTATATAGACTATACTCATAGTTATGTAGTAGCAGATAAAATGATAAATGATAGTAATAAATATGGCAGTACCAAAAGTGGCCTAGTGACAGGAAAACAATGGGATACAATAATGAAATGGTATAGTAATTCTGGAATAATAAAATTGGATGGAAATGGAAATCAATTGTCTCAAAATTGGGGAACATATTATAAATTGAATTATGCAGTATCTGGATATTATTTTGATGGTATGGCAAGTGGAGGAAATACATCAACAACATGGAAACAAGGAGATGTAGATATAGATAAAGATATGCTATATTTGGAGAAATACGATTGTGATTTTACTTATTTATTCCATGCATCTGGTCTAAATAGTAATGGAATTAAGAAGAATATAGCAGATTTAGCTGGTAATTTAAGTGAATGGTCAGCAGATGAATTAAATCAAGGTATTAAATGTGTTCGAGGAGGAAATGCTGAAGAGAAACCTTCTGATATAACGAAGTATGATGGAAATAAATATAATAGTGTAACTGGCTCAGATTTCCGAGATACTGATTTACCAGGAGACTGTATTTATGGATTTCGAGTTGTTCTTTATTTATGATATCAGTATAATGTAAAGTAAAAAAATTAGATGAAGAGCTTTAAATAGTAGGGTTAGAATTTTTCTAACCCTACTATTTTCGAGTTTAATTGATTAATCAAGCTTAAAACGAATTGAATTTAAGGATTTGTTCAGTTGTTCAAGATATTTTTTATCATCTTTTTCAAAAGCTCCTTCTTGTTCGGCTGTTTGAACCATTTGGTCAAAATCAGAATATAAATTTTCTTTTAATTGATCAAAATCAATTTCTGTAGAAACATATTCATCAAATTTTGCTTTCTTCCATTCTTCTACCTTTTTTCTATATGTTTCCCCGAAATGTGTGGGAAAACGAACTTCACTTTCGGTGTAATAAGTTATGCTTGTTATTACTGCAGTTAAATATTTTTCTTTGACTTTCTTTGCAGTATTATCTGTATTTGGCAAAGAGTGATAACAAAAGTAAACAGCTTTTTTGTCTGTTGCTTTCTTATTTGAAAAATATTCTTTTTGCAATTCCAGATTTGCAAAGCAATTTAAGATAAGCGTTTTAATGCCTATGGCATACATTTCTGGAAAGTATGGCTCATTGCATATTCTAACGAGTTCTGTTGCATAAGCAATCCAATTGTAATCAGATTTGCTATCTTCTAATACCCGTTCATAGAGTTCTTTGGCAGTTAGTGAATATGTATCACCATGCCGACCATTAATTTCGTATTTTTTGTCAATAAAACTCATAAATATTCCTCCTTTTAATTGATGCTTACTGGTTGATATATATGACAAAACTAAAGGAGTAAATGTTCCTTACTCAATTAGTAAACTAAGGAAATAAGTAACAAAAATATAAAATATTATATTACGATTTAATTTATTTTTCAACTATTTACAAAATATCACATGGGGTATATAATATCATAGGGTGATAAAAATGAAAGAAACAATTATAAAAGTTAATGGTATGGTATGCAATGGATGTGAAAATAGAGTACAAAATGCATTAAAAAATATTGAGGGAATTGAAAATGTTGTAGCAGACCATAATACAGGAATAGTTAAAATTACTTCAAAAAATGAAGTGTCAGAAAGTCTTATGAAAGAAAAAATTATAGACATTGGATTTGAAGTAAAGGAAGATTAATTATGAAAAAAATAAATTTATCTATTGATGGAATGACATGTAGTGCTTGTTCGAATGGACTTGAAAAATACTTAAATAAACAAGAAGGAATTTTAAATGCAAGTGTTAATTTAGTAATGGCAAATGCAACAATTGAGTATGATGAAAAAGTATTAAATCAAGAAAAGATAGAAGAATTTGTAAAAGAAGCAGGTTTTAAGAGCTTAGGTGAATTTAAAGAAATAAAAATTGAAGAAAAAAACAAAAATGAAAAAATTAAATTTATAATTTTTTCATTTTTAGCAATAATTTTAATGTATATTTCAATGGGACATATGATTAATTTACCAGCAATTCCATTTCTTAATCCACATACTAATACTACGAATTATATGATTAGCTTGCTGATATTAACGATATGCTTTTTGATATACGGTTTTGATATTTTAAAAAATGGATATAAAAACTTAATTCATAAAACACCAAATATGGATACGTTAGTAACAATAGGTGTAATGGCAAGTTTATTATATAGCATTTATAATATGTATATTGTATTTACAGGCAATCATACTAAAGTTATGAATTTGTATTTTGAATCATCTGCAATAGTAATTTATTTTATAAAATTAGGTAGATATATTGATGGCATAAGTAAAGATAAAACAAAAGAAGCAATTCAAAAATTAGTAAAAATTACTCCTAATACAGCAGTTGTAAAAATAGATGGAGTAGAAAAAACAGTTACACTAGACGAAATTCATAAAGGAGATACAATAATAGCAAAAGCTGGAGAAAAAATAGCTGTAGATGGTGAGATAATATCTGGTAAAGCCCATTTAGACGAATCATTTATTACAGGAGAAAGTAAACCAGTTTCAAAAGAAATTGGAAGTAAAGTAATTGCAGGAAGCATGAATTATGATGGATATATTGAATATAAAGCAGAAAAAATTGGAAAAGAATCAACAATATCAGAAATCGTTAGATTGGTAATAGAGGCAAGCAATACTAAAGCACCAATTGCAAAAATAGCAGATAAGGTGTCTGGATATTTTGTACCAAGTGTAATTGCAATTGCAATAATTACCTTTTTTGTATATATCCTAATAGGTCAGGGCTTTGAAACAGCAATAACATCATTTGTTACTGTATTAGTTGTTGCATGTCCTTGTAGTTTGGGACTTGCGACACCTCTGGCAATTGTTGTAAGTGAAGGATTGTGTGCAAGTAATGGGATACTGGTAAAGAAAAGTGAAATATTGGAAAATGCACGGGAAAATAAATACTGTTGTATTTGATAAAACAGGGACATTAACCTATGGTAAATTAAAGATAGCAGAAGTATTAAATTATAGCAAGATGGATGATAAAGAACTTTTACAATTAGTTGGCAGTATAGAAAGTAAAGGAACGCATCCTATTGGAAAAGCTTTCACAGATTATATAGAACAAAATAAAATGCCAATATTACAGGTACAAGAATTTAAAAATATTTCAGGCTATGGAATAATAGGAAAGATAGAAAATAAAGAAATTATTTTAGGAAATTCAAAAATACTTGAAAAATATAACATAGAAAATAGATATTTAGAAGATGAAAAGAAGTTAGCCCAAAATGGGAATAGTATAGTATATGCTGTACAAGATAAAGAAATAATTGCAATTATTGGAGTAAATGATATTGTAAGAGAAAATACAAAAGAAGTAGTTAGTACTTTAAATAAAAATAAAATAGAAACAATTATGCTAACAGGAGACAATGAAGATGTTGCTTCTATAATTGCAAAAGATATAGGAATAACAAAAGTTATTTCTAATGTAATACCATCAGAAAAAGCAAATACAATAAAGAGTTTAAAGAAAGAAAATAAATATGTAATGATGTGTGGAGACGGAATAAATGACAGTCCAGCACTTAGTTGTGCTGATATAGGAGTTAGTGTTAATAGTGGAACAGATATTGCAATGGATTCATCAGATGTAATTTTAACAAGAAATGATTTAAGTAGTATCTTGAATTTAATTAAAATTAGCAAAAAGACAGTAAGAAATATAAAACAAAATTTATTTTGGGCATTTTTTTACAATATTTTGATGATTCCTATTGCTATTGGTGTATTAAGGAAGATTGGAATTGAAATAAATCCAATGATAGCTAGTTTAGCTATGGTTTTTAGTAGTATTACAGTTATATTAAATGCATTAAGATTGAGAAAAATTAAAATTTAGATATTGCTTTAGATTATTTAAGGAAAAAATAAATAATTGATATTTTTAATAAAATATGATATAGTTACAAATGAAAATATATAGTAAAGGAGAGTAATATGTATAATTTTCAAGCAGATAAAAGAATTCTATATGTAATACTAGCAATTCTTGTAGTTTATAGCTTAGCAGGAATGACAAAAGAGTATTTGATAGGATTATTATTAACGTTACCAGGAGTAATTATAGCAATTACATTTCACGAATTTGCACATGCATATGCAGCTTATAAATTAGGTGACGATACTGCAAAAATGCAAGGAAGATTAAATTTAAATCCACTTAGCCATATAGATCCTTTTGGATTTTTATTACTTATTTTTGCACATATTGGATGGGGAAAACCAGTACAAATTAATCCTAATAATTTTGATAGAAAATATTCAGCATCAGCAGGAGAAGCTATAGTATCTGTTGCAGGACCAGCTATGAACTTTCTTTTAGCAATTGTATTTACATTTATATACTTTATAATAATAAAATTTACACCTATGTTTATTTTTTCAGAAGTTGGTTCAATTATATTTACTATTGTACAATCAACAATAATTGTAAATATAGGACTTGGGGTATTTAATTTAATTCCACTTCCACCACTTGATGGGAGTAAAATATTTAGAAATTTCATGTCTTACAATGTAAGACAATGGCTAGATAGATATGAGAGCGTATTTTATACGATATTTCTTGTTTTATGGATTACAGGGCTTACAGGAAGAGTTATTTCACCAATCATAGAACTAATAGCCAATGGATTAATTCGTGTTGTAGGATTCTTATTTGGAATGGGAGTATAGAAAACGAAAATGGAAAAAAATGTATATGTACTTGGAATTGAATCTAGTTGTGATGAAACTTCTGTATCTGTTGTAAAAAACGGTAGAGAAGTTCTTTCTAATGTTATTCATTCACAAATTGA
>CANQZT010000111.1 GCA_947628335.1 uncultured Clostridia bacterium
ATTTTTGGCATTTGTATTTTGAAAAATATCATTCGGATTATATTTTTGACATAACTTTTCTTGATATTTTTTTTCATTTTCTAACAATTCCTTATTCCAAAGGGCTTTTTCCTCATCATTACAAAAATATTGATATGATATTACAGCAAGTATTTCTTTGGTTTCCTCTTCTAAACCTAACAAATCAAGACGTGTATCGGGATGTATGTAATTTACATTAACAGTTGCATTAGCTTCTATTACATTTAGTAATTTTTGAGGTATTTTTTTTACAGAATCATTATCTAATTGCCTTAATATCATACTAACTTCAGATAAAGCTTTTTTATTCTCTGTCCACATCTGTTTGTTTTTCCTCCTTATATTTTTCTTTTGTAAAGAAACTTTTAATCTTATTTACTGCGTTATTAAATTTTGATAATATCATTCCTTGTTTTGAATATTGCTTCAATTCATTTTCTGTCCTCGTTGTATATTCTTCTGGGTGTTCTTTCATGTATTGATTATTTTGATTTATAATAAATTCAGTTACTTTGTCATCAGACAGCGGAATTTCCTTTGATTTTGACTTCCATATTTTAGATTGTAACTTCTTTGGTTTTAATTTTCTTTGTCCGAGTAACTTTTTGTTATATTTTATTTTAAAATCTTCAATTAACTCATCAGTACATACCAAACCATCATTTTTATAATTATGTATTTCAGTATATTTAGGATTTTTAGTAAAATCAACCATTTTTTCTTTTTGCACATCATCAAACTCAACTGTACCTAAAATATATTCTGGCAGTAAATAAGTTTGATATCCTCCTGAAGAAAAAGCAAAATCATCTATTGCACTATTACCTGTTTTAAATAAAATAGGTTTTGACTTACCCTCACAATATGTTAATGCAGTTTTAGGAACTTTCATAATAACACATTTTGGATTAGTAATACCACGAGGTTTATATGCATATGCTGCTGCAACACTTTTTAAAAAATCTATTTCATCATAACAGCTTTTATCATCTAATCCAAATTCAGATGTAGTGTAATCTAACAAATTGCACTTAGGAATCCATAATCCATTTTCAAATAATCGTTCATTAGAAACGACAGATGTTCTATGAATTAGTATTGCATAATCTGGATCTCTGTACTCTTTTATTAACAATTCACCAATCCTTTTAGGAAATGTATTTGAAATTTTTTTAATATCGTCTTTGTATCTTATTTTCTTTTCTTCGTCAGAAAAGTAATTCTCATAATCTAAATATTCGTCCATTTTTTTCCTTTCTTATTGTAGGAATATTTGATTTAGTTAATGCCCAATTTTCTTATTTTCATGTTAAATTATAACATATGTGAAGAAAAATATATAGTTTTTTATTGCATTTTTATAAAAATAAAATATTTATATTGTAACAGCAGGTTATAACTTAAAAAAAAAGGTTGATAATTAAACCAGTATATGATTTAATATAAAAAGTATCATAATTTAAACAAAGGAAGAAGAAGATGGATCCAATTATAATTAAAATAGTATTAATAATTGTAATACTAATCATAATATTGAAAGTAATAAAAACAAACAATCAAATTATTGCATTAGAAAATAGAGTAGAGCAATCAAGATCTGGAATAGACGTATTTTTAACTCAACGTTTTGATTTAATTCCTAAGTTAGTTGAATGTGTTAAAGGATATATGAAATATGAAAAAGAACTATTAGAAATAATTATTAAAGAGAGAAATGATTATGTAGCAAATAAAGATTTAAATAAAGCAAAACAAATAGAAAATAAATTTAATAATATTATGATAGCAACGGAAAAATATCCAGAATTAAAAGCAAACGAACAATTTTTAGAATTACAAAAAAATATCGTAAAAATGGAAAATCAGCTTCAAAGTGCAAGGCGTTTATACAATGGGGATGCAACACTATACAACACTGTAATATCGACATATCCAACAAGTATAATTGCAAATCTTTTTAATCATAAAAAAAAGGAATTATTTGAAATAGAAGAAATAAAAAAAGAAAATGCAAATATAGAAGGTACAGAAGATTAATATTTTAAATTAGAAGAAGGAACTATAGTAAATTATGAAGAGAGAAGAGCTAGAAAATTTATATGATAAATTAATAAGAGATTATGAAACAAAATATCCATCATATAAACTAAAGACGAAAAGTGAAGAAGAAAAAAATAAAATGAAAAAAAATGAAAAGCGCTATAAATTTATTATAAAAATTATAGGGATTATCTTAGCCATATATGTAATAAGACTCCTTATCTTGATTCCACAACAGGAAACGACTGCAAATGAAGAGATATTCTTGGCATCTATTATGTCTATTGTATATATAATGATGATACCTTTTGGGATTTGTATGGTATTTGTTATAAAAAAAGCATTAAAACGAAATGAGTGTTTTAAGCAAATAGTACAAGAACCATTATTAAAAAGTATAGATGGCATAACAAATATAGATTTCAATAGAAGTATTGATAAAAAATTGTATGACAAAATAGAATTTAGAGATAGATATTATAATGATTATTATGGAAGCAAATATATTGAAGGCAAATTTGAAGAAGGTGATATATATATTTCTAATTTAAAGACCACTTATACAACAAGAGATGAAGATTCAGAAAGTACACATACAATATTTGAAGGTATGATTGCAATAATTAAATTAGAAAAAAATGTTATAGATGGATATATAAGTTTAGGTACAGATTATGATGATAAAAAATCTATTATAAAAGAAGTTCCAAAAGATAAGGTATTGTTAGATTCAAGTGAGTTTGAAAATAAATTTGATTTATATTCATCCGATCCTGTTAAAGCTTTAATGATTTTTACACCAGATGAAATGCAAAAAATATTAGAAGAGGGTAAAGAGTTCCTTCATAGTTATGAAATTTCAATAACTGATAATATAATTGCACTAAGGGTATACAAAAAAAGCTTAATGGAAGGAATTAACCCATATTTAGAACCACAAGTATTAAGAGAAAGAATTATTAGTGAGGTAGATTATATAGAAAATATAGTAAATTTTTTAAGAGGATTTTCAAATTATGTGAATGAAAATATAGGCTAAAAATTGCCTATATTTTTTATGAGAAATATGGTGAACCTTAGATTTTTTGTAATTGTAATGGTTTACAAATTTACATAATTATGGTATACTAAAAAGGTATAAAAAATGAGAGGGTGTTAGTGTGAAAATAAATGGGTATGTAAAAAAATTAAAAACAAAGTTAGATGATAAACGAGGCTACTTTACAAAAGCAGTTCAATTAAAAAGACTTTCAGAATATGCTAATGAAATAGATATGGTCTTAACTAAATATAATAAAAAAAGCTGTGATGAAACCATGATGATAAAAGGATTAAGAAAATCAAATCCTGAAACAACAAATAGGAAAATCCATCAAGAAGACTTAGAAAAAGTTGTATCACAAATGGCAAAAGGACTAGGTTTAAATCAAGAAATTGTAAAGATAATGGGAAAACATCATGATATAGGTCATACATTTTTAGGTCACAGTGGAGAGTGGTGGATATCTAATATACTAGAAGATTATGGTATAGGATATTATTGCCATAATACATTAGGTGCGAGAGAATTAATTTATACAAAAGGAATATATGATGAAATCATACAAACGATTAAAAATTATAATCCTAATATTAGTAGTAAAAAGATAGAAAGAATAAAGAGCAGTTTATGGCTTATAATGGATGGAATTAATGCACATAATGGTGAAAAACCAGAAAAAGAATATATACCTGCAATTGATAAAAAAGAACCAGATTTTGTAGAAGAATTACAATTATGTTATTCTAAAAAAGGATATGATAGATGTATTATACCAGCTACACCAGAAGCATGTTTAATGAGACTTGCAGATCAAATATCATATATTCCACTTGATATGTTAGATGGCTTAAGAGAAGGAATGATAAGAGATGAAAATGGAAATATTGTAGATATTTTAGATGATGATTATAAAAAAGTTTTACTACAATTAGGAATTAATCAAGAGCAAATAAATGAGTGTAATGATACAAAAGATTTTTCTAAGATAGCAGATAAATTGAAACAAGTTTTTATACAAGATGTTATAAAAAATAGCACAAAGCAAAAAGTTACGATGTCAAAAGAAACTATGACATTAATGAATGAATTACGCAGTTTGAATAATGAAAAAATAGTAAATTATGTAGTTCTTAGTGAAGATCAAGAAACATATCCAAAAGCCATTAGAAATTTAATGGAAAAATATAAGGAAATTATTTTACAAAACGGATTATTAAAAAGACTACATAATTCGGATATGAATTTAGAAGATTTCAGTAATTATCAAGGTACAGACTTAAAGTTTTTAAAATATATTTATAATATGAATCAAAAAGATTTAGAATTTACAACTCAGATAGCAAAAAGAGCAACAGTGGAATCAATTTCAGAAGAATTAACAATTGCAAGAAATTGTGTTTTAAAAAGAGAAAGTTACAAAGAAGAATCAGAACTAGGGTTACAGTATGATTTAAAAAATGCAAGAATAAAAGGATATATACAATATTATAAAAATGCATTGCAACAAGGAAAGCTAATTAGCTATACGAATAAAGATAAATTAGATGAAGAAAAAAGAATTTATGCAAATATTCAAACGAAAAATGATAATAAAAATTATATAAACATGGAAGAAAGAGAGGCACTGCTAATTGCAGCACAATACATTGCAAATTTAAGTGATCATGAATTTATAAATTTATTAAAAGATACACAAGAAATAAGCGAAGAACAATATCAAAGTTTAACAAGAAAATATAAAGATATTCCAAATTTACATGAAACAGCATATTCTTCAAAAATTTGGAGACAGATTCAAAAAATACAAAAAGATATGATAGAAGATGTACAAGAACAAAAATAGCAGTGTAGTTACACTGTTATTTTTATGTAATAGGAAAGTTCTAAAAAAGAATAAATATAAAACATTATGTAGATAAATGATAAGAAACGTCGACCATTTTCATTGAAAAGGGTAAGTAGCTAAAATAAAATGAGAGAAGAAAATAAGAACAAGGAGGAACAAAAGAAAATGGAGGATGTTTCAAGAAGAAAAGATAGAGGAATAACATTAATAGCATTAGTAATA
>CANQZT010000112.1 GCA_947628335.1 uncultured Clostridia bacterium
GAAATTACATTATAATTGTTTAAATGATAATTTAACTTTGTAAATTCTCTTCTTGTATAATTTTCATAATTTATACTTTTTAACTTATGAATTTTTTCCTTCTTCTCTTTTGTAATAATAACATCTTCCGGCATTCTTTCTTGCAATAAAATATCTACAGCTTTAATGTTCGGATTTTCCATAAATCTTTCTTGTAAAATATTGTTATTTATTAAATTATCAATTGAAAGTAATATTAAACCCTGATGATGTGCCATGTATGTTTTTACTACTTCATATTTTTGATTGTTTCTTAATCGTGCTGGAGTATAATCTATTGATTCGTAAAAACCATACTTTCCATTCATTCCATTCTTCTCTAATTCTTTTAAATTTTTTACCACTTCTCTTGGAACATCATTAATTGCAAGTATACTACCATATGATGATACTACCATCTCATCTTCTAGACCTCTTTTTAAGCCAAGCCATGGAATCCCAAATGCTTTATACTGATAGTTTGAATTTAGGTCTTTTAAATTAAATGCTGATTCTGATATTCCCCATGGTATACCTAATTTTTTTGCATATTCAATTTGACTCATAATCATAAATAAAGCAGACTCATCAAGTAAGCTTCCTTTATATTTTCTTATATTGATGTTTGGCATTAAATACTCAAATGCAGTTCCTGACCATGATATAAGTCCTTTATATCCTTTCATAATTGTTAATGTTCTACTTAAGTTTTGCCAATGTTTAGGTGAAATATCATGTTTTGCTATTGCAACTAAACTTGCTTGTCTTGCTTCTGAGGCTAACAAATCATAATATGAGTCTGTCAATTTATTTTCTTCTACATTAAACCCTACAGAAAATAAACGTTTTTCGTAATCATATAATAATGAAAAATTCGTTGTTTTAATTAATTTATCTATAATTTTTAATAAGTTCTCTATTTGTTCTTTTGTTATTTTTACATTTTCTTTATTTTGTGGTTGTTTTTTTAGATTTTTAAGAAATTCTTTTAACACAAATAGATACCCTATGAAATTTCCATTATCTACGGTTGAAATAAATCGTGGCAATAATGGTTTTAAACTTTTAATATTGTACCAATTATATAAATGGCCATTCCATTTTGGCAATTTATCTATTGTCTGTAATGTGTTTTGCAGCATTGCAATTGTTTTTTCTAAGCTTATATATCCTAAATCATATGCAGATATAATACTAACTAATCCTAATCCTATATTTGTTGATGATGTTCTATCTACTACTACCTGATTTCTATCTTCTTGGTAATTATCAGGTGGAAGAAAATTGAATTCTTCACTCATATAGTTTTCAAAATAGCTCCATGTTTTTCTTCCAATTTCTATAACATATTCTATTTCATCATTAGATAATTCCTTAACTTTTGCTTTTGGGATTTGTTCTTTACTTATTGTATACGCAATTATTGGTGAAATAATCCAAAGAATAAAAATCATATATAATATTAATATTCCAATATTTAATGTTTCGTTATATATAATTACTATTCCGATAATTCCAGCTATTATATTTATACTCATCATTTTAACATACGAAAGTAAATTTGTTTTACCATTCTTTTCTGCTTCTTCTGCTGTTGTCCATTGTAGTAAATGCTGTTTTGATATAAACATTCTGTATATACTTCTTATTATTGCATCTAATGAAATGTATGCTTTATGTGGTAAGAAAGTAAGTGTTAATATTCCTCTTAATATACTTGCTCTTAATATTGGAATATTTTTTGCAAAATATTTATGATTTAACTGTTTGTACTCTTTTTGTGCAAGATAACTAAATATATCTATTATTGTTGGAAGCAGTATTAATATAATCATTGTACTTACTATTGGCCATACGCTAATTTGTAAAATTTTCCTAAATATTCCTGCTATAAGAATTGTTAAAATAATTTGTATCTCTACTAAACTTCTTCGCAAATTATCTAATATTTTAAATTTTGATAATTCATTTAATGGATTTTTCTTCTTTTTACCTGTTTTTGTAGTAATATTCGGTTTTAACCAACGTATTATTTGCCAATCTCCTCTAATCCACCTACTTAATCTTGTTATAAATGCATTATATTTATATGGATATCCATCAAGCAAGAAGATATCACTGCTTAATGCACATCTTAAATAATTTCCTTCTAATAAATCATGACTTAATACTGTATTTTCTGGTATTTCATCTTTTAACACTTTAGAAAATACATCTAAATTGTAAATTCCTTTTCCTGTAAATATGCCTTCTCCAAAATTATCTTGATAAATATCAGATATGGCATTCGCATATGAATCTACTCCTCCAGCTCCTGCAAATATTTTGCAAAATAAACTTTTTCTTGCAGATATTAAATCTATTCCAACTCTTGGTTGTATAATTGCATGTCCTTTTATAACAGCATCTTCATTTTTATTTAATTCAGGTTGATTTAATATGTGTGATGCTGCTCCTATTAATTCTAGACCTGAATTTAATATAAGATTGGTATCTGAATCTAATGTTATTATATATTTTATTTTAGGTATTGGATGTTTCTTTTTTTCTTCTTCGATTGTATTGGCTCGGAATGGATTATCTAAATGACCTAATAAATATTCATTAAACTGAGTAATAAGACCTCTTTTTCTCTCCCATCCTAAATAACATTTTTCGCTTTTATTCCAAGTTCTTTTTCTATATATAAATTGGAATTTTCCCATTTCATTGCTTGAATATTTTTTATTTAATTCTTCTACTGCTTTTTTTCCAGCTTTTACGATATCATCATCTTGCTCCTGTATTTCATTATTAGATGTAGTTGTGTCTCCTAATAAAGTAAAGTATATATTTTCTGAATAATTTGCAAGATAAAATACTTCTAACTTTTTTATTAAATCTTCTACTTTTCTTGGTCCATCTACTATGGTTGGAATTATTACCATTGTTGCTTGTTCTTTTGGAACTCCTTGTGAATAATCCATTTTAGGTATTAGAGTTGGTTTTATCATTTTATTTAGGATTGCTTGTATAAGATATGTTACAATTCCGAGTTGCTGGAATGTAACTTAATATGAATATTATAATACTTGGTATTAGACTAGCTTGTTTATAAATATACATTGATAATGTGGCTGATATTATAAGTGAAATAAGTACAATTGTGATAATATATTTTTTTATATTATTTTTGAATGTAATTGGTTTTTTATTTGTTTGTAGAGCTTTGTATAATTCTTGTATTCCATCTGAAATTAAATAATATCCTATATGTGACTTTTTTTCTTCCTGCAATTTGTAATTTGTAGAAGACGTTTTGTCGGTCTCCTGATTATTATTTTTGTTATTTAAAGCTAATTCTAGAGCTTTTTGTGTAATATATAATTCTGATATTTTTGTTCTTTTTGAAATGGTTTCTATTTTGCTTCTATAGTATTGTTTTGTTTTATAATCCATGTTTTCATATACATTTAACGGATCTTTTTTTAATAATTCTTCTACACCATTTATATTTTCAAATATTTCTAAAAAATTCATTCTTTGTATTTCTTTTATACTTTTAATACAGTTTCCAATTGTAACCTTTTTTACTGCAATATCAAAATGTTCTTTTTTTATTACTTCTGATACTGTAGTTCCCATTTTCATTACTTGTTCTTCTAATATTTCTAAGTAACTTGATGCTTTTTTTCCGTATTTTTTTAACCTATATGACATATACTCTATAAATGGATATTTCATTTGCTTGGATTCCACAATTTTGCTTTTATAATTTTGTTTTTCATTAAATTTTTGTTCATTTTCAGTTTTATATTCAACTAATCTTTCTAATATACCTTCTACTTTATATTTTTGCATTTGAGCTGAGTAGATTTTTTCACAAATATCTCTTATTGTTTCTATAATTGATATTTGCAAAAAAATCCCTATATTCCAGATCTCTTCCATAGTTAAAGTTTTTTTATTTTGATAGGCTTTTAAAACATCTTTTAAAATATGTGGCTCTATTTTGGCTTCCGTATACGCTACAATTTCACTCGCAAGCACATAAATTCTTGCAAATCCTTGATATCCACCATTTGCTATTCCTACAAAGTTTTTATATTTTTTTAAGGTCAATTCTTTTTTTATTATTTTAACACTTTCGTCAATAATATAATAATTATCTAATAGCCATTCACCTGCTGGATGAATATTAATTCCCATTTTCAAATTTTTATTTAATATTTCATAAGTATTTGTTATAAATTTTAAGTTTTCTTCTAATCTTTGTATTGGATATGTTGTTTCATCTGAATTTTCTTGTAATATATGATCTGATGCTATTTTTTCAACATAATTTTCTAATTGATTTTTATCTAATAATGCTCCTTTTATATTTAACACTTTAGCTAATTTCAAAATATTCCACTCCTTAGAATATATTTTTTAATTAGCTTTTCCAAATGTGTTAATTTTATACAAGATTACTTTTTAGTTTTTATTATCTTTTTTTAATTCTGCGTATCTTTTTATTTTCATAGTTGTTGTTTTTTCAAATTCGTCTTTTTTTATTTCTAAATTTTTAATTGCTTTATATGATGTTAGTTTTTTATTTACTTCTTTTATTTTATCCCATATTATTTTGTGGATTTGTTCTTCTGTTAATTTTTCTTTATATTTTTCATATATTTTTTCATAGTTTGGTATTACTTTTACCGAAAGTATTAATTCTTTTGAATTTTCTTGTTCTTTACCATATACCATACATTCTTTTATTTCTTCTATATTTCCAAGTAATAATTCAATTTCTTCTGGATATATGTTTTTTCCGTTTTGTGTTACTATTACATTTTTACTTCTTCCTGTAACATATAAGTAACCATCTTTATCTAAATATCCAACATCTCCTGAATTAAACCATCTTTCTCCATCGATTACATGAACTACTTCATTTGTTGCTTCTTCGTCTTCGTAATATCCAATCATTAAAGTATCACTTTTTATAAATACTTCTCCTTCTCCTTTTTCATTTGGATTGTTTATTTTAAGTTCTGCACATGTTACAGCCTTCCCTGCTGAGCCTATTCTTGAATCAAATTCTGGTGTTAGGGCAGCTATTGGT
>CANQZT010000113.1 GCA_947628335.1 uncultured Clostridia bacterium
TAAATAATGATTTAGAAGAAATTATAGATACATATAAACCAGATGCGATTTCAGTAGAAGAATTATTTTTTAATAATAATGTAAAAACAGCTATAAATGTTGCACAAGCAAGAGGAGTTATATTAGTAGTAGGTTGTAGAAAAGGAGTACCTACGTATGAATATACACCACTTCAAATAAAACAAGCAGTAACAGGTTATGGCCGAGCAGATAAAATACAAGTACAAAAAATGGTAAAAACTATTTTAAACGTGGAGAAATTACCAAAATTGGATGATACAACAGATAGTATGGCAGCTGCGATTTGTCATGCACATTCAGCAAAATTTTCACAAAAACTATGATAAGGGGAGAAAAATGACAATTGATTTATTAGAAAAACGGTTTAAAAGAAGGAAAATTAGAAAGTATATATCTTTTTTATGGCGAAGAAACTTATTTGTTAGAAACATGTGTAAAGAAAATAAGAAATTTATTTGGTGAGGCTGTAGAAGGAATTAATTACATTGAGATTGAAGACAATACTTTAGAACAGTTTATATCTAATTTACAAACACCGGCTTTTGGATATGAAAAAAAGCTAATTATTGTAAAAAATACAGGTCTTTTCAAAAGAGAAATAAAGAAAAAAGGAGCGAACTTTGCAGATTTACGAGATAAAATAATTATTTATTTAAAGGAGAATGAAAAAGATATAAAACAAAATAATCTAGTTTTATTTATAGAAGAATCGGTAGATAAAGGAAAAATGTTATCAACTATAGAAGAAATAGGTGCATGTATTTGCAACTTTGAATATCAAAAATTACCTACTATTATAGCTAGATTAAAAGCTATTTGTAAAGCATACAAAGTAAATGTAGATGATACTACATTAAAATACTTTGTAGAATGTGTTGGAACAAATATGCAAGAATTAATTAATGAAATTAGAAAACAAATTGAGTATGTTGGAGAAGATGGAAAAATTACCAAACAAAGTATAGATCTTCTTGCTATAAAGAAAATGGAAAGTGTAATATTTGATTTAACTGATAATTTAGGCAAGAAAAATATAGGTCAAGCTCAAATTGTTTTGCATAATCTTATTTATGCAAAAGAACCAATTCAAAAGATATTAATTACATTATATAATCATTTTAAAAAGCTTCTATATACAAAACTTGCAATTAAGCAGGAAAGAGTAATAGAAAAAGCTTTAAATTTAAAACCGAATCAGACATTCTTAGTGGGCAAATATAAATCACAGGCAAGTTATTTTACAATTGATGAATTAAAGCAAATATTAGAAGCATTTATTAATTTAGATACAGATTATAAATCAGGAATAATAGATATAAACATCGGATTAGATACACTACTTTGTAAATATTGTTCATAAAAAATATGTATAAAATCTTTCCTTTTTCGAAAAATAATAAAAAAGAAAAAGGAGAGATTTTTATGTATAATTTTAGAACTGACCTTGCTGTGGAAAGAAGAGATATGTATAGAAAAGCGAAGGGATTAGATAATGAAATAGATGGAATTGAAACAGAAACAGAAGATGTTGGGGAAAAAATAAAAACATCTAAGGTAAGAGTTTTAAATGAAAAGGGAGCAGAAGCAATTGGAAAGCCAGTTGGAAACTATATAACTATTGATATCCAAAAACTAAAAATTGCGACAGAAGAAGATATACAACAAGCAGCAGAAGTTCTTTCAAAAGAATTAAGACAATTAATTGCAAAACATGTAGCACAAAAAGACGAAATATTAGTAGTAGGTCTTGGAAATGAATATGTAACACCTGATGCATTAGGTCCGAAGGTTGTTAGTGACATTGATGTAACAAGGCACATTTTACAATATATGCCAGAAGTATTATCGAAAGATACTCGTCCTGTAAGTGCTATTTCGCCAGGAGTTTTGGGAACAACAGGAATTGAAACAGTAGAAATATTGAAAGGAATTGTAGATAATATTCATCCAAAATTATTAATTGTAATAGATGCTTTAGCTTCAAGGAGTATCGAAAGAATTAGTAGTACTATACAACTTGCAGATACAGGAATTACGCCAGGAGCAGGAGTAGGAAATAAAAGGAAAAATTTAAGTGTAGATACATTAGGAATTCCAGTAATTGCATTGGGAATTCCAACGGTTGTTGATGCAGCAACTATAGCAGCAGACAGTTTAGACTTATTAATAGAAAAATTACAAGATGATGCAAAATCAAATGAATTCTTGAATAAATTTCAAGAAGAAGATAAATATGAAATGATAAAGCAAGTATTAGTTCCAGAAGAGTATAATTTTATAGTAACACCAAAGGAAATTGATGAATTGATAGAGAATATGAGTTCAGTTGTTGCAAGAGGTATAAATATTGCAACACAAGTAGAGAATATAAATGGATAATATTATATAATAAATAATATATGAATAACATACAACAATAGCAAATGAACAGGATAAAATGTATATAACAAATATTTTAAATCTTTTCCCTTTTTTCCATTATATAGATTAATAAATATAATTGGTAGAACAGTACAAATGAACAAGACAATATATGCATAGTAAAAATTAGAAGTTAGACATAATGGCAAATATTTTATAATACAAAGACCTATATAGGAAAGGTTAAGTAATAGCTTGTTTTGTTTGAATATATGAAAAATAAAGATAGTTAATATTCCCCAATATCCATAGTCCATTTTAAATGTATCAGCAGTTATAGAAAGACAAATGACCAAAACCATCCCAATTAATTTATTATCACAATATTCATAAGCAATGATTGCAACAAGCCCTAGAAATAGTGTAAAAAATATATTTAAAGTAAATCCTTCTCTAAACATAGAGTTAAATAATGTAAAAGGGACTTGAGAAGCAATAGCGAATATGAATAAGCGAAGTAGATAGTTTTTTTTGCTTTTGGTGTGAAGATATCCTTCACTAATTCCAAAAGCAAAAATAGGGAAGGAAAGTCTACCTATATAGTTTAAATAAGAAAATTTACCATATAAAGCATATCCAAGATGGTCACAAAACATAGAAATTACTGCAATTATTTTTAAAATAAAATTTGACATATTTTCTCCTTATAAATCTTTTTTACGATTAGTATTTAAATTTAAATTAGTTTCTTTTTCTTCATTATAACAATCTATAAAATAAAGAGGACGGTATTTAGTTTCGTTAAAAGTTCTACCTAAATATTCACCAATGACTCCTAAAAAAATTAGTTGAATGCCACCTAAAAATAGGATAACAACCATTGTTGATGAATAGCCAGGAACATCAACTCCATAACATAACGTTTTTATAATTATTGCAAGCATATAAATAAATCCAGCAAGTGAAACTAAAATTCCCATAATGGCAGCCCATCTAAGAGGTGCTGTTGTAAACGAAGTTAAACCATCAATAGAAAGGTTGATTAGCTTGCCATAATTCCATTTTGTTTGCCCAGCAGCACGTGGATCTCTGTCGTATAAAATTTCCTTTTTATTATATCCTATAAAACTAAATAAGCCTTTAGTGTAACGTTGAGATTCACGTATAGATTTTAATGCTTCTACACAACGTCTATCAAGTAGCCTAAAATCACCAGTATCTTTTTGAATTTCAATATTAGTTACACTTTGAAGGGTACGATAATACATTTTCGAGGTAAACTTTTTCATAAAAGTTTCACCCTTTCTAGACTTTCTTTTTGCATAAACATCATCATAACCTTCTTCCCAAAGTTTTAACATTTCAGGAATAAGTTCTGGTGGATCTTGTAGGTCAGCATCAATAATAATAACGCAGTCACCTTTAGCATAATCTAGACCTGCAATCATGGCAGTTTCTTTACCAAAATTTCTAGATAAATTTAAATAACAAATTCTAGAATCTTTTTTTCTTAAGTTTTGTACTAATTTTAATGTATCATCTTTGCTTCCATCATTTACAAATAAAACTTCAAAATCATAGTTAACTTGTGCAGACATGATTTTTTCTAATCTTTCATATAATAATTCTATAACTTCTTGTTCATTATATGCAGGAACAAGAATAGTAACTAATTTTTTATTATTTTCCATAAAAAACCTCCATATGAATTATTATAACGCATAATTCATATGGAGTAAACAATTTTTTACTATTTATTAATATTTGTAATAACATTATTGGTAATACGATAAATTTTGCAAATGTCACAATCATTACAAATAGATACTTGATTTTCAAAAACTAATTTCAAAGTAGTAATAAATTCATCTTCAAAATTATCAATAAGATGAATATTTAATTTTTTAGGTATTAAATTAAGCAAAGTATTTAAACAGTAGTCATTTGAAGAAAAAGAGATATCTGAAAGATATTTTGCTTCAAATATATTATCTTGTATTGGTATAACATTTTTATTATTATCTAATAAAATAGATTCCTTATTTAAGTATATAAGATGAACTATATCGATATTATTTTTCTTTGAATTAACATATAAATGCAATAAATTTATAAATTCACAATATTCTTTTTCAATTAAGAAGTTATTGACACAAACATCTATGTTATAATCTAAAATTTCTTTATATTTTTTTAAACGAAAATTTACAAATCCGATGTAAAACTAAAGAATGATGTTCACATATATAATCATAAACAGAAGAGTAAATAGCATTATATTTTTCTTTATAAACAATTAAATCAGAATTAAGCAAATTTATACATTCATCAAGGATTTGCTTTATTTCAATGTCACTAAGATAGAAATAGTTATAATAAAGCAAATTTTTTATTAAATTTTTTTCATAAAAAAATACAATGCATTTAGTTAAAATATCACATAACGTTTCATAAAAAATGTCAATTTCATTTCCAGTAAAGTGAACAATTACATTGTCATAAATCTTAAAATGATTGTAAGATAAATATATGGAATCTAAATTTATATCAGAGAATTCTTTTAGTAGATAGTCTATTATATATTTATTGTTGCTTTTTATGCATATAGATTTCATAATAAAAAAATCTCCTTTCATGTCAGTAGTATCTACCAAAATTTTTTAGATATACATTATTTTATGCAAAATTTATTATTTTGGAAACTTGTATT
>CANQZT010000114.1 GCA_947628335.1 uncultured Clostridia bacterium
CAGTACCTGTATTGATGGGGCTTATTGTAGCCATGACTATTACATTTAGTGGAACAGTATATTATACAGTTTATAAACTTATTTTACATGATGAGAACTATTTTTATCCAGATCCTTGTTACTATATTGGGCATAGACCAGATACCGATGATCAAGCAATTACTGCATTTCCATCATATATGAATATAGAGGGAGACTTACATGCACATCATTTAGATACAATGTTTGCAATAACGACTTTGGCAATACTTTTGCAATATATGTTATCAGATGTGGAAGAAAGTAAAATAAAAAAATATTTGAATATTAGAATTATATTACTCGGAATGATGCTAGCAATTCAAAAAATGACGAACTATTGGGACTTCCCAATATATTTAGTAATAATGGGGGCAGTTATTACTATAAAAAACTTTATAAAATATGAAAAAATTCATCAAAAGCTTATAGTAACATTAGTACAATTATTGCAAATAGTTTTAGTAGAGGAACTCCTATCATTAACATTCTCATTAGGTTTATATATTAGTGCTAGTAAAGTTTATTTATCAGATACAAAATCACCATTTTATAAATTAGCTATTTTATGGGGATTACCAGTTATCTGTATTGTGATAGATATTTTGACTAATATATATAAATGTATAAAAGAAAAAAAAGGACATTTATTCAAATATATAAAAAATATGAATTTATCAGATGTCTATATACTAGTAATAGCTATGTGTGCAGTTGGATTAATAATTATGCCCGAAATTATATATTTAAAAGATGTAACATCAGAACAAACAAGAAGGGCTAATACAATGTTCAAACTTTCTTTTAATGCTGCAACTATGTTTAATATTTGTACAGGTTATATAATTGTAAAACATTTATATCAAAAAGGACTAAAATTGAAAAAGATATTAGTAGCAATTATTTTAGTAGTTCTTGTAACAACATATGGTTATGAAATAAATGCAATAAAAGTAACAACTAATAATTTTAAAAGTAGTGCAGTAGATTTGAAAAATGTAGATAATTATATTAAAGAGCAACTTCCTGATGATTATGAGGCGATTAAGTGGATAAGACAAAATGTAGATCCAAATGCAGTTATTTTAGAAAGGACTAATAATAGTTATACATTAGATACAAGAATATCTGTATTTACAGGAAATCCTACAGTATTAGGGTGGTATGGTCATCAATGGACATGGAGAGCAAATGATGATTATAGCGCACCCAATATAATACAAGAAAGATGGAGTGATATATATGCAATATATCAAGCTCAAAATGAAACTAAATTGAAATCATTAATAGAAAAATATAACATTTCATATATTTATATAGGAAATATAGAGTATAAAGAAATTAGTAATATAAATTATGACCTTTTGTTTAGTATAGGAGATGTTGTATATAAAAAGGATACAGGGTATAAACAAACGCCAGTTTTTATTATAAAATGTAAGTAAAATATAAAGAGAAGAGATGAAAAATGGAAAAAACGATTAGTAAAAGAGATTTAAAATGGATTTTTTTAGGATTAATGTTAATATTTATTAGTCCATCTATAGTGTATATTTTAAGCGGGAAAAAAATATTAAATTTAAATTCAAGTTTTACATTTTTCTTTACAAAGCCAACGACAGAATTTACGTTTTTAAAGGCTATTAGTGCCTTACTGTTTATATGTTTGTTTATAGGAATAACTATATGTTATTATAAAATATTAAAAAATTACAAAGAAGTTTTTACAAGCAAAAAAGAAATGATAATTTTTTTAGTTATTGTTGCAATAATGTTTGGGGTTATGCTTCCTTTAACAAGCACAGATGTATTTTATTATATAGGGACTGGTTGGAGTGAAGCTCATTATGGAGTGAATCCATATTATACATCTGTTAATGAATTGATGGAAAATTCGCGGAGAAGCGGCAAATGATGTAATGCTATTAAAAATGAAGGGAATATGGAGTGGTCAAACTGTAGTGTATGGACCAATTTGGCCATTTATCTGTAAAATACTAAGTGGATTATCTATGGGTAATTTAGGATTAGCATTGTTTATTTACAAATTATTTAATTTTGCTTTGCATATTGCAAATACATTGTTGGTATATAAAATAACTAACAAAAAAACAATGTTGGCACTTATGTATGGTTTAAATCCACTTGCATTATTTGATGGAATTGCAAATGTACATAATGAGATTTTTGTAATATTTTTTATATTGCTTGCACTATACTTCTTTGTTAAGAAGAAAAATATGTTTTTAACAGTAGTATTTATAGCTTTAGCTACTACTATAAAATATTTTGCAATATTACTTATACCATTTATTGTCTTATACTATTATCAAAAAGAAAATCCGATTAATAAGATAATATATTCTTGTGGCTGGGGAGTTATATTTATAGGGCTAGTAGCAGTATGTTATTGTTTATATATTAAAGATTTTTATATTTTTAAAGGTATACTTGTACAACAAAATAAATTTGTAAATTCAATATTTATATTTGTGGCAATAAATAATATTAATTTGGCATCGAATATTTCAAAAGGCTTTATGTTAGCATATATAATACTATATATAACTACGATTATTAAACTAATTATGAAAAAAGAGCAACAATTGTTTAAAAAGTATATGCGGGCAATATAATGATTTACTGATATTATTTATATTAGGAACTATCACAAGTTTCCAAAGTTGGTATACATTATGGTTATTACCTACTATTATGTGGCAGAAATCTAAGAATATAAAATGGTCGCTTATAATTATAATTAGTGCTGAAATTGCTAATATAGTGTATTTTGTACTCTACGAATATTACATTTTTAGTACATATTATTGTTTATTACTATTTGGAATTATATTAATATCTAATTATATTATTAAATACAAGGAAATAAATGGAAAAGGATTGAAAAATGAACAAAAGAGCATTAAGTAAAAAGATAATAATATTATTTATATTATTAGTGCAAATAGCAGGAATTATATATGCAACAAGTAAAAGAGAATATTATCATATAGATGAATTTTATTCATATGGCCTAATGCAATATAAAAGAGCATTTATATATGAAAATGAAGATTTTATAGGAAATTGGCATAATAGTGATTACTATAAAGATTATTTAACTATGAATGAAAAAGAGAAATTAGATTTTACAAGGATATATTTTAATCAGGCAGAAGATGTGCATCCACCATTTTATTATTTACTATTGCACATAGCAAATATCTTTAATTTAAATGAGTTTTCTATATGGCCTGGCACTATTTTAAATATTATAATATTTGTTATATCAGATATTTTCTTATTTTTAATAGCTAAAGAAATATTTAAATCCGATTATATGGCATTATTTGTATGCTTTATTACTGGAATGTCAATAGCTACAATAGAAACAGTTATGTATGTAAGAATGTATCAGTTGTTAATATTAGAAATATTAACACTTATATATTGGCATATACGAAAGAAAGATAAAGAAAAACTAACGTATAAAGATTTGATACCGTTATATCTAAATATTTTGCTAGGATTTTTAACACATTACTATTTTTGTATTATAGTAGCAATTCTTACTTTTATGTATGTTATTAAATATATAAGAGATAAGAAATATAAAAATATGATAAGATATATATGTACAGAAATAATTGCAATATTAACAGGAATAATAATATTTCCATATGCAATATATCATATCTTTTTTAGTTACAGAGGAAAAGAGGTAGCTACTAATTTATGGAATTTTAGTGATACTGTAAAACAAATAAAAAATTATATAAACATAATTAATAAGGAGGTATTTAATGGATATTTATATAAATTGATTGGGATTATATCGATATTATGTGTTATATGGATATTTTCAAAAAAGAATGTGCGTAAAAAAGAAAAAACAGGCATTGGATATATTGTAATCCCGATGATTATTTATTTAGTAATAATAATGATTTCTTCTCCATATAGGGATTTAAGATATATAATGCCAATTATACCACTTATATTTTGTGCTATTATATATGTAATAAATGACTTTTTAAAAGATATATGTTCTAATAAAATAATATATGTTATTTTTCTAATAATATCAATATGTTTTGCAATATCAATGATACCTAAATTATCGAATAATTCATATACATATAAAGGATATGAGGAAAAATTGCAAAATATAGAGAACAAGTCAAAAAATAAAGCATTTGTATATTTATATAATGATTTTTTGCCAAAAAATAATAAAATAATGGAATGTTATGGAATTTTAATGAGAGTGGATGAATCATATATAATGAATTATATGAATGTGTGTGAAGAAAATATGAAAAAAGCTTTAAAAGAAAAAGATACATCTAATGGAGTAATTATTATGGTGGATTATACAAAAGTTGATGAAATAACGGAAGTAATAAAAAATTTTAAGGAGTTAAATCAAATTACATTTGTAAGTGAGTTAGGTAGATACCGAATATATGAATTAAACTAGGAAAAGAGGATTTTCTAAATGGGAAGAATTTTATTAATTGATGGAAACAGTATTTTAAATAGAGCTTTTTATGGAATTATGGGTAATAAAATGCTAATGACAGATGATGGAACATATACGAATGCAGTGTATGGATTTTTAAGCATTTTGTTTAAGACACAAGAAGAATTAAAGCCAGAGTATATAGTTGTAGCATTTGATAAAAAAGGCCCTACTAAAAGACATGAAATGTATGATAAATATAAAGCAAACCGTAAAGGAATGCCTGAAGAATTAGCTGTACAAATGCCTATTATAAAAGAAATATTAACTGCAATGAATATTAAAATTATAGAAAAAGAAGGATATGAAGGCGATGATATTATTGGTACCTTATCTAGATTTGGAGAAAAAAATGGTTTAGATGTTACTATTCTTTCAGGAGATAGAGACAACTTTCAGCTAGCAACGGATAAAATAACAATTCAAATACCAAGAACGAAGCAAGGAAAGACAGAAACTGATAATTATGATAGAAATAAAGTACTAGAAGAATATGGAGTAGAGCCATA
>CANQZT010000115.1 GCA_947628335.1 uncultured Clostridia bacterium
TATGAGTTGTTAAAGCACTGGTTACCTGTCGATTTATATATGGGTGGTCCAGAACATGCTGTAGGTCATTTACTATATTCAAGATTTTGGAACAACTATTTATATAATAAAGGGTTAGTTCCTGTAAAAGAACCTTTTTCAAAACTTCGTCATCAAGGTATGATTCTTGGCACTAATGGAGAAAAAATGAGTAAATCTAAAGGAAACGTTGTAAATCCTGATGATATGGTTCATACTTATGGTGCTGATAGTTTAAGAGTCTATGAAATGTTTATGGGTCCAATCGATGCTGCAAAGCCATGGGATCCAAACGGAATTGAAGGTTCAAAAAAATTCATAGATCGTGTTTATAGATTATATATGGAATCAAATAAAATAAAAAATGAACCTAATACAGAACTTGACCAGTTATATCATTTTACTGTAAAAAAAGTAACAAACGATTATGAAAATATGGAATTTAATACAGCAATTAGTCAAATGATGATTTTTGTTAATGCTGTATATAAAACTAATGTATTTCCAAAAGAATATGCACTAGGACTTTTACAATTACTTAATCCTGTTGCCCCACATATCACCGAAGAATTATGGCAAGCACTTGGAAACAGTGAATCTATAGCTTACTCTTCTTGGCCTACTTACGATGAAAATAAGATCGTTCAAGATACATTCAATCTACCAATTCAAGTAAATGGTAAATTAAGGAGTAACATAGATATTCCATTGAATTTGCCAAAAGAAAAAGTAAAAGAAATTGCACATAAACAAGTTGCCTCTTATATTGATGGAAAAGAAATTGTAAAAGAAATTTACATTGAGAACAAAATTTATAATATAGTTATAAAATAAAGATTAATATTACTGGATAATACATAAACATTATCTAGTAATATTATTTTTACATTTGTAATAGAAACGTAATAAAAGTTTAATACCTTCGACACAGATTTTTATCAAAATTTGTTGTATAATGAATGTTGTTAATTTACTAAGGAGAAAATTGGAAGTATGAGTATAGATACAGATTTAAAAAAAGAAGGAATAGAAGTTATCAAACCACTAGATACTCTTAGTGTCATTACTATTGCAAAAAATGTCGCTACAAAACTTGTAATGGCTTTCCCTGAGCAAAATTTAAATTGTAATGAATTATTTATAAAACTTTCTAGATTAAATATGTACATTGCAAAAATGCCTATTGGTATGTCTTGTGCAAAATACTATTATAAAAATTCATCAATTTATTTTAGTGATGATATTGATTTTTCCAATATTGATTCTTATGCAACACATGAATGTTTACACTATTTACAAGAATTACGTGATACAAAAAACAATTTAATACATTTAGGATTATGTGATTTTACAAATTCTAAATTACCAGGTATGGCTTTAAATGAAGCTGCAGTTCAACTTATGAGTTCTAAAGCTTTAAATGAAAAAATGGATACAGTAAAATATTATGATATCACTTTTCCTACAAACAGTCCATACTATTATGCTTTAGAATGTAATTTAATTAGCCAAATGGCATATATTACAGGAGATTACGCTTTATTTAATAGTACTTTATATAGCAATGATAGCTTTAAAAAGAAATTCATTTCTTTAACATCAAAAAAAGCATTTTACAAAGTTCAAAGTAATTTAGATAAAATGATGAATTTAGAAGATGTTTTAAGCTCTGAAGCAGCAAAACTTGGAAATCGTGATATGTCTATTAAAGCAATATATAAAATTGAAAAAGAAATTGAATATTTGCGTAATAAAATTAATAATTTATTCATTAACACTCAAAATATAATATTAACAACATATTTTGATAATAATATTAAATATATTACAAATTTAGAACAAATTGATCATTATAGGAGAAAGTTATATAATTATAAAGACTTAATTGGTACTACCTCAAATTATACCTTTTTTAATGATTATTACATAAGAAAAATGGCTGAATTAGAGAAAAAAAGTTATGCATTTGAAAATAATGAAGAACTATCGCTTGTACCTACCAAAAACAATATGTGCTCTTTGCTATTTAATAAATTAAAAAAAATATTTACTCGCAAAGAAGCTTATGAAAATATAGAATAAAAAATAGAACATACATTACTAGAATAGTAAAATATGTTCTTTATTTTTATTTACCCTTTTCTAAAAAATCCATTATCTCATTAGACGCTTCTCTTCCCGAACGACTTGCCCATGCCACAGTTGCCTTTGTTCCACTTAAATCCCCACCAGCAAACACCTTATATTTTGAAGTTTGATAATGTTCATCTACCTTTATATTCCACCACTTAGATAATTCTACTCCCAACGAATTTACTAAATCTTTTTCTGTTTTTGAACCAACTGCCATTACAACATAATCCATTTTTATGTTATAATTACTTCCTTTAATATCTTGAGGTACTTCCCTTGACTCTCCTTCTTTTTTTATAAGTTCTGTCTTTATACATTCGATTTCTTCTACTTTACCCTTACCCAATATTTTAACAAGATTTGTTTGAAATAAAAAATTTATTCCCTCTTTTTTTGCATCTTCTATTTCTTTTCTTTCTGCTGGCATTTGTTTTTCTGCTCTTCGATAAATAATTGTTACCTCTTTTGCTCCCAACCTTTTTATTGTTCTTGAGGTATCCATTGCTACATTTCCACCTCCAATAACTGCTACTTTTTTACCATTATAATCTGGATGATTATTATATTCTAATAATTCATTTCCTCCATATACTCCTTGTAAATCCTCTCCTTCTATACCCATTTTTGAGGAAACATTTGCTCCAAACGCAAGCAATATAGCATCATATTTCTCTTCTAATTCTTCTAAATTATAATCTTTACCTAAACTTTTTCCATAAACTACTTCTATTCCTAAATCTAATATTTTCTTAATTTGCATATCAAGTATATCTTTTTTCAATCTAAAATCTGGAATTCCGTGTCTTAAAATTCCTCCAAGTTCATTATATTTCTCATATACAGTAACATTATACCCATTCCTTGCAAGATTTGCAGCAGCCGTTATTCCACAAGGGCCACCTCCTATTATTGCAATTTTTTCTTTTTTCTTTAAATCTGTATATTTAGGAATACTATATCCTTTTTCAATAGCTAAATCCCCAATGTATGCTTCTAAATTACCTATACTTACACTTTCTCCTTTTATTCCTCTTACACAACTTCCCTCACATTGACTTTTATGAGGACAAATTCTTCCACAAATTGGTGATAATACCGTCGTTTCACATAGTTTATAATATGCATCTTCATATTTCTTTTCTTTCATGTATGTAATAAAACTAGTAATATCGTTCTCTAGAGGACATCCAGCCTTGCACTTCTTTACTTTACATCCTAAACAGTAATTTACTTTTTTATTTATTTCTTCCTCACTAAATTCCATATCATTTCTCCATTTATATTTATTTTCTATTTATTTTATTATTATATTTCAATAACGCATGTTTTTTATAACATTCTTCCAAATTCTTTTTTGTAATTACCTGATCTATACCATATTGGGCTACCTGTTCATATATTTCTGTTAAAAAATCTTTTAAATCTTTATTTAATAAAAAGTTTTCTTTTTGATTTGTCCAATAACTTAATTGATACTCTTTTGTCCATTCTTTGCCTTTATATACAATCCCTGCTGATAATTGATCACATACCATCTCGCACATATATTTAAATGGTATTATTGGAAGAGATTGTGGTGAATTTATATCATACCAATACTCTGGATGATGTTTGTTTCTACCTTTATGATGTAACCATGCATCAGAATACCCTTTGGTCATTTTTTCTATTTGTATAGGGCTTTTCTTTCCTTGTGCATAATACTTTGCACCATTAATAAATTCTACTGGTGAAAATTTAGATAAATCATGAAGTAATCCTCTTAATGGAATTCCAGCTTTAATAGATAATTTTAATACAACAAATTTATGGTGCATTACAACTGTAAAATGTTTAAATGCATTTATAACTATTTTCATTCTGCTTTACTCCTTACTTATAATGTTTTTATATAATTTGTTTTTTCTTGTACTAGTTTTAAATCTCTCCAAAAATCTATTTTTTTATTTTCATCACGAAGTAATGCTGCTGGATGCCAAGTCGGCATATATAATATTCCTTTTTTTTCAATCCAATTTCCTCGTGATGCAGTAATTCCATATTCTTTTCCCAATATATTCTTTAATGCTACACTCCCAAGTAATACAATAATTTTTGGTTTTACTAGCATTACTTGATTTCGCAAATAATCTAAACATGCTGTAGCTTCATCATCTTCTGGGTTTCTATTAGATGGTGGTCTACACTTTACTATATTGGCTATATATACTTCATCCCTATTAATACCAATTCCTGCAAATGCCATATTCATAAGTTTTCCAGCTTTTCCTACAAATGGAATTCCTTGCATATCTTCATCTGCACCTGGTCCTTCTCCTATAAACATTAATTTCGCTTCTTTATTACCTGTCCCAAATACAATATTCGTTCTATTATTACATAGCTTACATTTCTTACATCCTACAATAGATTGTTCTAACTCTTCCCATGTTTCGTACATATTATCCTTCCTTTATTTGTATATCTTTTAACTTACTAATAATAATTTTAGAACTTGTTTTTATAAATTCATCTATTTCTTCTTTCGTAAATATCTCCATTTCGCCCTTTATAAATTCATTCATAAATCTATTCATTCTATTAAAAATTTCTTCTTGTGGTAAATCATACATTTTAGAAAATATTCCTTTATAATCTACTGCTTTAATAAATTCAACTGATATATTATACTTAGGAACTAACCAGTAATTCATTCTATCATAATCTCTATGTACAGTTTTTCTATTACTTCTAATATTTCCTCTTTTCGTTTTAATATAAATCTTACCATCTATTTTTATTAAATGATTTTTTGTAAAAGACTCAATCCATAGATTATCTGTAATAAAGTGGCTATATACCCCTAAGCTTACACTATCTTTTAGCTCATT
>CANQZT010000116.1 GCA_947628335.1 uncultured Clostridia bacterium
ATTAATTTTTTAAACGAATATCATCACCAAAAAAACGACAAATGTTATAATATCCAATAAATCTTGAAAAAATACGTTCATCATATTTTATACTTAAATCTTTTAAAGTTAGATTTGTTGAAATAATTGTCTTTGTAATGTGTTGACCTTGATTTAGCAATCTAGTATTAATAACATTAAATAGTTCGCTAAATTTCATTGAATTCATACATTCAGTACCAAGATCATCAATCACTAACAAATCAACATCTAAAATACTATCATAAATTGTAGAATCCTTTTTATTAAATCTGTAATCTATAATAGAATCTAACATAACAGGAGCAGTTTGGTAAAGAACTGTTTTTCCTCTATGTAAAATTTCGCTTGCAATACAGTTAGATAAAAAAGTTTTCCCAAGTCCAGTATTTCCTGTAAACAATAAATTCTTTTCAGTATCATTATCAAAATTAGTAATAAAAGAATTTGCAATCTTGTAAATATTTTTCATATTATCTTTTGGTGACAAATTAGAACAATAACGTTCTTCATTAATTTCATTTGAAAATAGATCAAAACTAAAATCATTGAAATTATAATTTTTTAAATTACCAATATTAGATTTATTATATTCAATATCAAATAGTTTTTGTTTGATACAACTACATAAATGAAAACCATATTCATCTTTAATATATCCAGTATCTTCACACAATTTACACTCAAAAGAAGGTTTAAAAAAAGAATCATCAATTTTTAAATTATGTAAAATATCTTTTTTTTCTTTATTTAAAATATCCATTTTATTTTTTAAATTATCCAAATAAGTAGAATCATTAGGTGAAGATAAAATTAATTTTGCAGTTTCCAAAGCAAAACTATTTAATTCTGTTTCAATTTCTTTTAATCTAGAATTAGAAGTAAATAATTCTTGTTTCCTAATATCTAAATCAGCTAAAGCAGCTTGGTGCTTTTGGTCATATTCCTTTAATAGCATTTTCAAAGTCATATTACTCATAATTAATACTCCAATCTGAATTAAGCTTTTTGAGCATTGGCATAGAAAGAGTCAAAATTATCATATTGCCTTTGTTCATAATTTTGATAGCTTTTCTTCTCTAATTGTTTAATATTCTTTTTCTTATTTTTCATTTCATCTAGAAAAGTTTGAACATCACTTACAGTTTTTAAATTTCTATCATTCCAATCGCACAAGATCTTATCTATGTAATCAAAGCTAAAATTTGCTTTTGAAGTCGTTCTTTTCAAAGCAATTTCAATAACGTCAATAGAAAAACTAAAATCAACAGTCCATTTTTCAATATAGGCTTCTTCGTATTGAGTTAAAGGTCTGTTAAGACCTAATTTTTTGGAAATAGATTTTTTTATAGTATTTAATTTTTCTTGTTTTTGATAATATAAATCCAAATCAGAAAAAGTAGTAATGTTATTTTTATGCCATGCATCTGCAACTGCTTGAATATAATTTCTATGCAAAGCAGAACGATCAAAACAATATCTAAACAAAGCAAGCATAACTTGCTCGTCAAAACCATATTTCTTAAACCATAAATCAATGTCACTATACCAAGATGGAGACATAACTCCTTGGAAAAAAGAAGAATTAATAGCCTCAATGGCTTTTGCTCTATATTGATTTTGGGGACTATCAGCACTTACTTTTGAAGAAAGACGAGGTTTATACAATTTATTAAGTTCAATTTCTTGAAGGCTATTAACAATATATCCAGTATTTTTTTTAGTTAAAACGTTAGCATCTTCCCAATATTTCAAAGCATCTTGAATAGTTTTTAAAGGTAAAGAAAGTTTTTTGGATAAATCATTCAAACGAACATCTTTACCATACTTAGACAAAAATAAAATATATAAATATACTTTAATATAATCTCCATTTGCCTGTGATAAATATTCAGTAAAAAAAACATCAGAAATCTCAGTAGAGGAGAAAATCATCGACAAATCATTTTGTTCTAACTTCATAAATATATCCCCTTATAAATTTTTATTACATTCCAGATTATATCATTTTTAGACAGGCAATACAATAAAAAAATAAATTATTTATATAGGTAAAGTTTTGGTCGTCGAACATATTTTGAAATATATAAAAACACATAAATTATATTTTCATGATTAAATCCAATAATACTAAAAAGTAATACAGGAAAACAAAGAACAATAAACAAAACAATTCGTATATTTAAATTAGAAAATATAATGTTAACCAAACAAAAAACAAAGGCAAACCAAACAGCATTAAGTATAGCAGTAGAATAATCTATAAAACCTAATAATTTGCTATTAAAATTATAATTTTGAGGGAATATAAATTTCATAAAAACCTCCTATCATATTATTTTGCTAAACTACGTAATCCATTAAAGCCAGCAGATAAATCAGTACTAATACCACCCATAAATTCGCGAACATATGAGTTTGCTTTTAATAAAGAAAAAATTGCACCACAAATTAAAAACTTAGAAAGGATATTACTACTAGAAAAATCAATAGAAAAAATAATAACTAATACGATGCTAACAAGTATTTGAACTAGAAGCAGAGACAAAAAGCATTTAATCCAAGCTTTAAAGAAACTAGAAGTAGCAGAAACACTAAGTGATAAAAAAGCAAAAGGTGAAATTAAAACAAATACTTTTATCATAATATATCTGATTGAATATGAAAAGGTTAAATTCAAAAAGCTAATGGAGATAACACTTTTTAATAATCCATCAATAGAAAAAATAGTAAAACTAGATTCTTCTATTTCAATAATAGCATTTATCCTCTCAACCAATCCTGAAAAAGTAATAGAACAATCAAACAATCCATTACCTAAATCTTGTATAGCTGATGAAATAGAAGAAACTAGAAGAATGCACTGTTCACAAATAAAAATAGAAGAATTCATAAAAATACCAAACACAATTAGTTTAAAAATAAAGCTAGTGGGTCGTTCAACTTGAGTAATTAGTAAATTAGACAATAACAATCTCGCTCCATAATAAAGTAGAAAACCTAAAATAAGTGAATTTGCAATTAATAAAATGCCATTTGTGGTAGAAGTACCAAAAATACTTCTAAAATAAGATGTATCTAAAATATCGACATTAATAAAAGTAATTTTGTCCAAAACAGAATAAATATTATTGTCAATAGAAGAAAAAATAGTTTGAAAAATGGTATTAATTGCCTGAATAATAATTTCTGTTATATTAACTTCTTCTTCCAATTAATCACATCCAATCAAAATAATGATTTAATAGTTGATAAAATTAAATCTATAGCTAAAATAAAAGCATATGAAAAAAGCGAACTTTTAATTAATTTTTGACCAATACGAATTCGTTCCTCATCTCCAAAACTAAACTTTTTCATAAAAATACCAGTACCGAACAGCAACTGCAGCAGCTGGAGTCGCAAGTTTTATTAACCATTTCTCAATCTGCTCAAAAGCTTTATTCAAAGTGTTTACTAACTTTTGATCAGCACCAAGAGAAATACTTGAAAAAGAAAATAAAAAAACTAAAAATAATAAAAAAATAGAACAAATAAAAAATAATATTTTTTTCTTCATATATAACCTCCTAAAATTTCATAAAGTATGGAATTAAATTTAATTTCATGGGTTTTGTAATTTTATATCCATCAGATAAAAAAGAAAGACAAGAGAAAGTTTCTAATTTTTGAGTAAAAAAATTAGTATCATAAATAAAATCATATTGAGTATACTCATTAATACTTTCAGATAAATTAGAATTTCTAGAATTTAGAGAATTAGTAATGTAACTGTAATTTGTTTCTTTAGCGTTTTCTGAAATACTTTTAGAAACTTTAATTTTATCCTCCTTACCAATTTGTTTTTGAATATCGTCAATAGTATTAATATCATCAGTTCTAAACCAAAGTTTATTAATTAAATTTTGAATAATAACTTTAACAGCATATTGATTATTAATAGAATTTAATAAAGAAGAATAACTCTGTGTTGCAACAATATTAATACATTTGGCTTCTCGTGATTGAGCAAAGAAATCTGCATCGGAAGAAGAACAATATTCATGGAATTCATCACAAATAAATGCAACGCTACGAAAAGAATTATTAGAAAAACGACTTAATCTACTCATAACTTCAGTTTGAAAATCCAATTTTAAATAAGTAGCAATAATTTTAGACAAGTTTTTGTACTCAGCAATATTCATATTTAGAACAACAATTTTTCCATTATCAACTAAATCTCTAAAACCATAGAAGTTAATATCTTCTTTTTGGGGACAAAAAGTTTGCATAACATCATAATCAGATACAAAACAATTAGTAATACGAGTAATTTCAGATTTTATAATAGATAATGTTCTAGAATCTAAACTATTAAATTCCTTTTCAAAAAAATCAATTGAAGAAAGAGCATCATAACAATCCTTTTTTGATAATTTTCCTAAATGAAATAAGTTTTTAATAATAGTTAATTTTTCTATATAATAATCAGGAAGAGTAATTAACTTATGTAACTCTAAAAAATTAACATAGCCATCATTATACAACCTGCAAAATTTTATGCTCTCTGTTAAAACTTGTTCAACTTTATCGAGCCAATAAGATTCTGAATTATTAGGAGAAAAAAGCATTAAAATTGTTTTTAACCTATTTGCAATAACACTAGGCTTTAGATTAGGTTTATCTAATGGATTATAGCGAACATTGCTTCCTAGTTCAATAACATATAAGTCGGATAAACGATTACAGCTACTTGCAAAACGTACCACTTCTCTATAATAATTACCTTTAACATCTAGAATTAACATACCAATTTTTGAACTATCATCATTTTTATGGTATCCAATAAGTTGTCTTGTAAAGGGGTACATACAACAACTTGTTTTTCCACTACCAATAGTTCCCGTTACTAAAATATTTTGATATAAACTTTTTTCCGGGAGAAAAATAAGATTATTTTTTTCATTTTTTCCTACCATTAATAACAAATCGGAATTATCTGTGAATTGTTTTGC
>CANQZT010000117.1 GCA_947628335.1 uncultured Clostridia bacterium
AACCCCATTGCTCCCATTCCTCGACTATATGTTTCTAAATTTAAATCCTTTGAAAAATTATTTTGAGGTTGTTCAATTGATAAATTCATATAATTATTTAAGTTGAATAACTGAATATCAAAAGTAGGATTATTAGTAAGAACACCTACTGGATTATCGTATATTTGTAATCCACTCTTTACACTTTCAACAGTTATGGATTTTTCTTTGTCAGAAATTATCCAATGTAAAGGTGATACTGGTAATTCATCACTAAAGTTAATGTTTGCAATGTTTACATTTTTCAATATTTTTTTTACATCTTCAATATTCGAACATTGAGATAAAATATATGGTATAAATTCAAATGGTGCTATGTTTTCTTTTTTGTCTTGTACCTCTTTATAATCTGCATTTCCTGGAAAGTTCAGACCTGCCATTCCTAGCCCTTTTTCATTTATTGCATCATAATAAAGAGGAAAATTATTTGCAACATAAGCCATTCCTATAATTGCATAATGATTTTTTATATTTTTTACATTTCTAAATTCAAATTCATAATTTCTTGGAGTAATTGTTACTGTTTCTTTATATGAATATTCTAAATCTAAATTTCTTCCAAAATAATGATTTTCTGTACTATAAGTTACTGCTGTACACATTTTTATCCCTCCATATACCAATATATTTATAACATAACATACAAAACAAAAAAAGTCTAGTAATTAAAAAAATTTTTTAATTCATATATCTATAAAAAAATAAACATTAATACGGCTAAGAAAAAATTGTTGTAAATGATGTTTAAAGCCAAAGATTTAATATAAAATCTTTGGCTCTATTACGGAATAATACTTATTTTTTTAAAGTAAAATTTGCAAGAAAAAATTCTATATTTTTCTCTGAACTATATAGTGTTTTTCCCTCTTTATCTCTTACAATAAGCAATATTTTTCCATCTGCTTGCTTACCATAAAATTGAATTTCTTCTTTATCTATTATGTCATCAATTATTTCATTGTCCATAATGAGATAAACTGGTTTAAAAGACCTTAACTCCGTTAGTATTTTTTGTCTTTTTTCTTCATGCTCTTCTGCAACTCTAGATACGATATACAAAATTAAAGTAACAGCAAGAGATGTAAAAATTGCTACTATCCAATAAATTATCTTATGTATGTTTGACAGCATTGCCGGAGCAAACAAATTTAAAAGTACAAAGTTTAAAAATGTTAATACCCCTGAAAAAACTGCCACGCTTTTGGCTTCATAATACTTATTCCGTTCTTCTTGCATATAAATTCCTCCTTAATCATCTCGGAATGAGATCTACAAAACCTCATGGGTATTTATAAGTATCACTCATATTTTAGCAAAAAAGTCTACTTTTTTCAACATTTTACAAAAATTTTTGTCTGTTGTATAATTTATATGCTATAATAATAATGTTGTTTATTTTAGGTTTTATTAGGAGGGTATGTATGATTAATCGTGAGGATAATCCAGATTTTTTAAATTCTTTTTTAGACTATACAGTAACTATTTTAAACAAATCACCAAATACAATAAAAGAATATAATTATGACCTTGCTATGTTTTTAAAATATATAAAATTACATTTTGGTTTAACTGATGAAACTGACTTTTCAAAAATTATAATTAAAGATATGAGTGTTGATACTATAAAAGAAATAACTTTAGATGATATTCATGCTTTTATCTCTTATCTTGCAACAGATTTAAGAAGTAAACCTGCAACTAGAGCAAGAAAAGTTTCTAGTATACGTGTTTTTTTCAAATATTTATCTGCAAAAGCTAAATTGATAGAAATAAATCCTGCACAAAATCTTGAGACACCTAAACTTGATAAGCGTATGCCTCAGTATCTTACTTTGGATGACAGCAAAAAATTATTAAATGTTGCAGGAGATGAAGATAATCGCAACAATGCTAGAGATTATGCTATAACAACTTTATTTTTAAATTGTGGTATGCGTCTTTCTGAATTGGTAAATATTAATATAAAAGATATTCGTTTTGACGAATGTAAGATGACTGTTATTGGAAAAGGTAATAAAGAACGTACTATTTATTTAAATAATGCATGTATGCGTGCTATTTCAGAATATTTACAAGTACGACCTAAAGAAGGTATACACTATGCTTCAAAGGATGCTCTTTTTTTAAGTGAAAGACGTGAACGTATTAGTAATCGAACTGTGCAATACATTATAAAAAATGAACTTAGAAAAGCTGGTCTTGATACAAATAAATATTCAGTCCATAAACTAAGACATACAGCTGCAACTTTAATGTATCAATATGGAAATGTTGATATTCGTGCTTTGCAAGAGTTATTAGGTCATGCTAGTATTTCTACAACTGAAATTTATACTCATGTTGAAAATGAACGTGTACGTAATGCTGTTGAAAGTAATCCTTTAGCTAATATATAAAAAAACTACTCATGAACCTTGTTGTTTCACAATAAAAATTTAAAGGTAGGTATAAACACCTACTTTTAAATTTCTGGTACAATTAATTTTTGATTTACAGATAAATCGTTGTTCGATAATTTATTTACTTTTTTTAAGTTATTAATAATGTATCGAACGTCTTTATTTTTATAATAGTTATTTATTTCTTGTTCCTCTTTGGCTATACTCCATAAGGAATCACCTCTTGCTACATATATAGTTTTGTAATTTGCTTCCGTATGCGAAAAGCTTTTGTTCGTTATAAATAAACCAACACATATAATAATTCCTAATATAATTAATATACTTCTAATAAATTTTGATATATTTTTTATTTTTAATTTCATTTTTATTCCTCCTTTACATTTTTATCTACTTGCGAACATTTATTTTGTTTGTGTAATTATAGTAACACAAACAAAAGTTCTTTGTCAATACTTTTTTTAAAAAAATCAAAAAAATGTTTGGTGGAATATATTCTATATTAAATTTTAAACACCCATTATACTATAACCACTATCCGCATAAATAGTTTGCCCTGTTATACATTCTGACATTGAGCTTAATAAAAATGTTGCAACATTTCCTACTTGTAGTGTAGTTACATTTCTATGTAATGGTGCTTTTTGTTCTACAACTGTCATTATAGAATTAAAATCTTTTATTCCCTTTGCTGATAGTGTTTTTATTGGTCCACTTGATAAAGCATTTACACGAATTCCTTCTTTTCCTAAGTTTTCAGCCAAATATCTTACACTCGCTTCAAGTGCTGCTTTTGCTATTCCCATTACATTATATCCTTCTAATACTTTAGTTGAACCATGATAAGTCAAAGTAACTAAACTTGCATTTTCGTTTAACATATCTAATTCTTTTGCTGTTCTTGCAGCCAAAACAAACGAATAAGCACTTACATCATTGGCATGGCTAAATCCTTCTCTTGATGTCTCAATAAAATCATTATGTAAATCCTCTGTATTAGCATGTGCAATAGCATGTACAAGCCCATCTATTTTTCCATTTTCATTTTTTATTTTTGTAAAAACTTCTTTTACAACATCATCCTCTGATGCAGAATCTAAAACATATGCCTTGCTCCCTTTAAAATCTGAAATTAAATTTTCTATTTTTTCCTTATTTTCTTCTCCCATATATGTAAAAATTAATTTTGCTCCATTTTCATATGCAGCTTGTGCAATACCATATGCTATACTCCACTTATTTCTAATTCCCATAATTAATACTTTTTTATTTTCTAATAACATAATTTTAACCTCCTATTTTCTAGTTCCCTATTTTTCTAAATTTTTGATAACGATCCTCAACTATTTGACTTGCCGTTTTCTTTTTTAATTCTTTTGTAATTAATTCTATTTCATCTTTTAAATCTTTAGAAATTTTTTCAAATGATTTTTCATCTTCATCTATTATTTTGTCAATTATATTCAATTCATACAAATCTTTTGCCGTTAAACGCATTTTTTCAGCTGCTTCCTTACATCTTGAAGAATCTTTCCATAATATACTTGCATACCCTTCTGGTGACAATATTGAATAAATTGCATTTTCTAACATTAATATACGATTTGCAACGCCAATTGCCAAAGCTCCTCCACTTGACCCCTCTCCAATTACAATAGAAATAATTGGAACTTTTAGTTTTGCCATCTCAAACATAGATTTAGCGATTGCCTCACCTTGCCCTTTTTCTTCTGCTTCTATTCCAGGATATGCTCCTTTAGTATCTATAAATGTTATAACTGGTCTTTTAAATTTTTCAGCTTGTTTCATAAATCGAATTGCTTTTCTATAACTTTCAGGATTTGGCATACCAAAATTTCTTTCAATGTTTTCTTTTGTATTTCTACCTTTTTGTTCTGCTATAATTGTAAAACTTTGATGACCAATTTTTGCAAGACCACATACAATAGATTTATCATCCTTTGAAATTCTATCTCCATGTAATTCAATAAATTCGTCAAATATTTCATCTACATAGTCCAATGATGTTTTTCTTTTAGGATTTCTTGCGATTTCAACTCTTTTCCATGCTGTTAATTTATTACTCACCATTAATCGCCTCCTTATGATACTGAATTAATTTATATAACATATTTTTTAAATCTTTTCGTTCAACTATTTTATCTATAAAACCATGTTCTAGTAAAAATTCTGCTGTTTGAAATCCCTCAGGCAATGATTGACCTATTGTTTGTTCTATTACACGCTGACCTGCAAATCCAATCATTGCACCAGGTTCAGCAAGTATAATATCCCCCAAACTTGCAAATGATGCCGTTACACCTCCATATGTAGGATCAGTCAGAACAGAAATATATAATAATCCTGCCTCATCTAATTTAGTTAATGCTTCTGTAGTTTTTGCCATTTGCATTAGCGATATAATACCTTCTTGCATCCTTGCTCCACCAGAAACG
>CANQZT010000118.1 GCA_947628335.1 uncultured Clostridia bacterium
TTGAATATAATGTTATGAGGTGTTTAAAATGTTTATGACTATATTTAATACTGCAAAAGCACATATAAAAGGTAGTAAAAAATATCCTGAAATAAATGGCACTGTTACTTTTAGAGAAACTAAAAATGGCGTAATTCTGACTGCTAAAATTAATAATTTACCACAATCTAAAGATAAATGTAAAGGTAGATTTTTCGGATTTCATATTCATGAAGGAACTTCTTGTACTGGAAATTTAGAAGATGAATTTAAAAATGCAAAATCACATTTAAATCCCACAAATTGTCCTCATCCTTTTCATATAGGAGATTTACCACCATTAATTGAAAATAATGGTTTTGCTTATATGAGCGTTTTGATAAACAAATTTAAAATAAAAGATATTCTAGGAAAAGTAATAATTATTCATGATATGCCAGATGATTTTACTACTCAACCAAGTGGAAATTCTGGAACTAAAATTGCTTGTGGAAAAATTGAATAATAATTTATTTTACTCTAGTTTTATTTTGTGTTGTAAAAATCATCCATGCACCTCCTTGATGACCACCCTCACCTGTTGGATTATATAATGTAACTAACACTACAACCTCTGGATCAGATATAGGTGCTACACCTATAAAAGAACTTACATATTTATTTGTATTAACACCATCTTCTGATGTACCTGTTTTTCCTCCTACTCTAAATCCTTTTACTTGAGCATTTTTTCCTGTTCCTTCAGCTACAACGCTTTCCATCATACTTAACACATTACTTGCAGTTTCTTCACTAATAACCCTTCCCTCTTCTATTGGTTCTTTTTCTTGAATTTCACCACTTTTAGTATCTATTATTTGTTTTACAACTCTTGGCTTCATTTTTATTCCTTTATTTGCAATTGCAGATACTGCTGTTACCATTTGTAATGGTGTTACTTCAAATCTTTGCCCAAATGCAATTGTTGCAAGTTCAACAGGTCCTACTTTCTCTTCTTTTAAAAAAATAGCTTTTGCCTCTCCTGGAAGCTCAATTCCAGTTTTAGATAAATAACCAAATTTATTTAAATATTCATAATATTTACTTACTCCTATTTTTTGTCCAAGTCCTATAAATACAGGATTACATGAATTCATTAATGCCTCTCGTAATGATTCTGCTCCATGTGGTCTATAATATCTCCAACATTTTATACGGACACCTGCAATTTCAATTCCACCAGTACATGTAAATTCTCCTTGTTTATCAGTTGTTGTAATCCCTTCCTCTAATGCTGCTGATGATGTAATCAACTTAAATGTAGAACCTGGTTCATATGTATCTGCAATTGCTTTATTTCTCCACATTGCTTGAAGATAATTAGAACGTTCTGTCGCAGTTAAGTTTTCCCAATTTTCCTTTAATCCTTCATCTGTAATCTCATATGGACTATTTAAATTATATGATGGATATGTTGCCATAGCTAATATATCACCAGTTTTAGGATTCATCATAACTACATTTCCACCATCTGTACATTCGTTATCTATACACGCTTCTTTTAAATATTTCTCGGCAATAGACTGAATTGTCATATCAATAGATACCACAATATCCTTCCCATCTACTGCAGAAATGTAGTCTTCTCCTTCTTTTCCTATTTCACCTCCCTTTGCATCTGTTATTTTGATTATTCTCCCCTGTGAACCTTTTAATACCTCATCATATTTAGACTCTATTCCATCTAATCCCTGATTATCACTACCACAGAATCCAATAATATGCGATGCAAGTTCATTATTAGGATAATATCTCTTTGTATCTTCATCAATATTAATACCACTATCAACATTATTTTCTTTCATCCAAACTCTTAATTCATCTGTTTTTTCCTTATCAACTTTTTTTACAATTGTTTCTATCGAACTTTTCTTTTTTACTTTTTTTAGTACCTTTTCATAATCTATATCAAAAATATCAGAAAAAGCCCTTGCAACTTTTTCTTTATTTTCTTCTTTTATATTAACTGGATTAACACTTACTGTTTCTACTGTTGCACTAACTGCTAATACATTAGTACCTGTGGCATCATAAATTGTTCCACGCTTTGGATTGATTTTTCTATCTAACGATTGTTGTTCATATGCCATTGCTTTTAATTCATCACCTTGAATAAACTGAATTACTCCAATTCTAACTATTAATAGTAAAAGAAGAAAAAAGCTTACAAATAACATATACATAATTCTCTTTTTTCGACTAATATTTAAATTATTTAACATAAAAAAATCACCTTTTCTCCTATATTATTATCATTATATAGAAAAAAAGGTAATTTATTACTATTATTAAAAAACACAACTTTAAAATTTTAATATATAACTTATTTTCCTGTTATTAATTTTATTATTTTTTCAAACCAACTTGAATTATCTTCCTTAACAATTTCTTCTGTTGCTGGCTCTACATAGTCTTGTTTTGGCAAATTTACATATACTGTTTGCGAATTATCTAATTTTTGCATTCCCAAAACATCTTTTGCCGATTGCTCTATAGATTTTAAATTAAGATTATTCTCTATATTTACTTCTAGTTGTTCATTTTCCTTCTGTATTGCTAACAAATTAGTTTTCAAACCTTTTATTTCGGAAAATTTTTCATTTATTACAGAATTTCGATAACTTATAGCATATAAAATAATAAATCCTAGTACTACATAAGAAATTACTTTTATTTTACTTTTATTTTTTTGTTTTACTTGCTTTTTATTTTTTGAATTGTTTTTTGAAACTGTATTTATTTTCCTTGCTGTACTTTTTTTAGGATATTTCTTTTCAATTGGCTGATATTCTGGTTGTAATTTTCTAGGACTTGTTTCATATTGATATCTGTTATTATATGCCATAGTTATCTCACCTCCTATCATTTTTATATTTTTTCTAATATTCTTAATTTTGCACTTTTAGCTCTTGAATTTTCTTCTATTTCTGTTTGCGATGCTTCTATTGGTTTTTTATTTATTATTTTTGCTATCTTCTTGCAACCACATATACAATATGGTAAATCTTTAGGACACGTACATTTTCCGAGTCGCCTTAATATATGCATTTTTTACTGCCCTATCCTCTAATGAATGGAATGTAATAATGCATAATCTACCTCCTGATTTTAAACTCTCTATCGCATTATTTACTGTATTATATAATGGTTCTATTTCATTATTTACTTCTATTCTAATTGCTTGAAAAGTACGTTTTGCAGGATGACCTGATTTTTTATCTACATATGGAACAGCTTGTTTTATAATTTCTACTAATTCTCCTGTTGTTTGTATTGTTTTTTGCTTGCGAACTTCTACTATTTTTTTTGCAATTTGTCTTGAAAATTTTTCTTCTCCATACTCGTATATTATTTTCGCAAGTTCATCTTCTTTATATGTATTTACAACTTCTTTTGCTGTTAATTTTTCAGTTTGATCCATTCTCATATCTAATTCAGAATTTAGCATATAACTAAATCCTCTTTCTTTTGTATCTATCTGGTATGATGATACCCCCAAATCCAATAAAATACCATCTACTTGATTTATTCCAAGATTGTCTAAAATTTGCTTTATATCATCATGATTTCCATGTATATATTTTACATTTTGAAATTCTTGCAATCTTTGTTTTGCTACTTCTAAAGCATCTTTGTCTCTATCTATTCCAATTAACATTCCATTAGACGATAGTCTTTTTAAAATTTCTTTACTATGACCTGCTCCTCCTAAGGTACCATCTACATAAATTCCATTAGGATTAATATTTAGCCCTTGTATACATTCATCTAACAATACTGGTTTATGATTAAATTCTAACATATGTACCCCTTATTCTTAGTTCTATAGCAAACAGTTGGTACTTTTGAAAAATACCAACTGTTGCATCAATTTTTTATTTTTGTTTAGGAAATTCATATTTATTTGTTTTGTATTTTTCTTTTGTATTATTAATCTTTTGTAAAAATACATTCTTTTGTTTCTTAAGATTTTCTTTTGTTTTGTATACAATTCTTTTGTTTTATTTTATTTTTTTCTTTAGCATATAATTTTGAATTTTATCTTTGGTACACTTAATCTTTTTCTTATGTAAGTTAACGCTTTAGTATCTTCATAATTTTTTCTTAAATATCTTAAGTTTTTATCTTTTGTATTTTTTTACTTTATCTTTTGTAACTTTTTCTTTTGTACTTCTTAACTTTCTTTAGTTTTTTAATTTTTATCTTTTGTATTTTATATAAACTTTTTTAAAGTTATATACCCAACATTGTCATATTTTCTGCAATTTCATCTGCTGATATATTTTCGTCACTGCTATAATCTTGCCATGTTTGTCTATTCCAAATTTCAAGTCTTGTGCCTACTCCTATAATTACAATTTCCTTATCTAAATTAGCATGTTCTCGTAAATTGGCTGGTATTAAAAAACGTCCTTGTTTATCTATTTCACATTCAACAGCTCCTGATAAGAAAAATCTTACAAAGTTTCTTGCATTTTTTTGTGCTAGTGGTAATGCTTTTAATTTTTCTTCAAAGTTTGCCCATTCAGTTTGTGAATATGCAAATAAACATCCATCAAGACCTTTTGTGATAATAAATTTATCACCAATGTCTTCTCGAAGTTTTGCAGGCATTATAACTCTACCTTTTGCATCTACATTATGCTCATATTCACCTATAAACACTTGGGCTCACCTCGCTTCCTTTTTGAACCACTTTCTACCACTTTTCTCCACTTCAATTAAATTTTAATATAAGTTTTTAGATTTTGCAAGTATTTTTTAAAAAAACTTTAAATTTTTTAGTAATTATCCCCCGGCTTAGCCGGGGGCTTTTTACTTATAACGCCTAAAAGGCTATGTTACAAGCAGAGCCTCAAG
>CANQZT010000119.1 GCA_947628335.1 uncultured Clostridia bacterium
GAAAATGCTGATTGTGTTCTTCCATATACTATCTGTAGGAATAATTCTCTCATAGCAGTATTAATAGCGTCACATACAAGATCTGTATTTAATGCTTCTAAAATTGTTTTTCCTACTAATATTTCTCCGGCCATTGCGGCTGAATGAGTCATTCCTGAACATCCTATTGTTTCTACTAATGCTTCTTGAATAATTCCTTCTTTTACATTTAGTGTTAGTTTACATGCTCCTTGTTGTGGTGCACACCAACCAATACCATGTGTTAATCCTGATATATCTTTAATTTCTTTTGCTTTTACCCATTTTCCTTCTTCTGGAATTGGTGCTGGGCCATGGTCTACTCCTTTGCGTACTTTACACATTTCTTCTACTTCTTTTGAATAAATCATTTTATTTGCTCCTTTCTGGCATTAGATATATATATTAAAATTTTAAAAACATTATTATAGCCGGTCTAATCTGACTTTAATTCTAATATTTGACTTTTTATTTCAGAATTTGAAGATGTATTATTTTCTTCCTTTTCAACTTTTACTTGTTCTTGCACATCATTTTCTTCACTTTCTTGTGGCAATGTATCAAATTCTGTAATACTACTTACCGGCTTTTTATAAATACCTTCTGAATATGTATTTATATTTTTGTTACGAAATTTTTCGTTTCTTAAATATTCTTCTATCATCTTTCTATCTTTTTTTAAATAACTTGTTAATGGTACTTTTAAGTATTTATGCCTCCAGATAAGATGCCTATCATAACTTGTATATTTCGTATGAATTAAGTCTTCATAATCATACTCTACATTAAATTTAAAATTTTCTATAGATATTGTCAAATTACTCCATGGTCTTTCCCCACGTTTTATTAGTATTTCACGTAAGTTTTTTATTTCCTGATATAATTTTTCAGCAAGTTTTAAATATGCTTGTTCATCTACATTAAATTTATTTGGTACTTCATAAACATTAACTGGATTCTTTTTTACCATGCTTTTAGGGTAATAATAAAAGAACATTTCCCCTGTTTGCACATTATTAAAATGATCTAATACAGAAGCATATAAATACACTCTATCCCATTTTTCAGGTATCATATAAAATAATTGCTTCTGTATCTTTTCATATGAATTTCTTACTTCTGATGATGTTAGCATAAATTTTCTCCACTATTCTTTTATAATAATACTTTCACCAGTCATTTCTTCTGGCTTTTCTAGTCCCATAATATCTAACATTGTAGGTGCAAGATCTGCCAGTTTTCCTTGTTTTAATTTTACGTTATCCATACCTACTAATATTAATGGAACAGGATTCGTTGTATGCGCTGTGTGTGGTTCACCTGTTTTATAATCAATCATTTGCTCTGCATTTCCGTGATCTGCTGTTATTAATAATACTCCATTTTTTTCTTCTATTTGTTCTACAACTTTTCCTACACATTCATCTATTGTTTCTATTGCCTTTACTGCTGCATCTAAGTTTCCTGTATGACCTACCATATCTGGATTTGCATAATTTAATATAATAGCATCATATTTTTCAGATTTTATCGCCTCTAATACTTTCTCTGTTACTTCATAAGCACTCATTTCAGGTTTTAAATCATATGTTTCAACTTTTGGAGATGGTATTAATATTCTATCTTCTCCTTTATATTGTTTTTCTTCCCCTCCATTGAAAAAGAATGTGACATGCGCATATTTTTCTGTTTCTGCTATACGTAACTGTGTAAGACCTAATTTACTTACATATTCTCCAAATGTATTTTTTAACGATGTTGGCTTAAATGCTACTTCTACATTTGGCATTGTTTCATCATATTGTGTCATACACACAAAATACAAATTTAATTTTTTTGTTTCAAATCCATCAAATTTATCATCTACTAAACTTCTTGTAATTTCTCTTGCACGATCTGGTCTGAAATTGAAAAATATAACTGAATCTTTTTCAGATATAGTTGCAATAGGCGTATCTCCATTACAAATTAATGTTGGTTCTACAAATTCATCAAAAATTTCCTTTTGGTAAGATGCTTCAATTGCTGCTATTGCTGTTTGTGCTTTTTCTCCTTTACCATTTACTAATGCATCATAGGCTTTACCAACTCTTTCCCATCGTTTATCTCTATCCATTGCATAAAATCTACCTGTTATACTTGCAATTTTTCCAACTTCTTTTTCTTTCATTTTTTCTTCTAATTTTGCAATATATGTTTCAGCAGAAGCAGGTGGTGTATCTCTTCCATCTAGGAAACAATGTACATATACATTCTCAATTCCTTTTCTTTTAGCAAGTTCTAATAATGCATACAGATGACGTATATGACTGTGTACTCCACCATCCGATAATAATCCCATAATATGCAAATTAGTTCCATTTTCTTTACAGTTTTGGACTGCTTTATTAAATTCTTGTATTCCAAAGAAGTCTCCTTCTTCTATTGATTTAGTTATCCTTGTTAGTTCTTGGTATACAATTCTTCCTGCTCCAATGTTTGTATGACCTACTTCTGAATTTCCCATTTGACCATCTGGTAATCCTACATTTAATCCACTTGTATATATATCTGTTGTTGGACATTTTTTCATTAGTTTATCAATATTAGGTGTTTTTGCGATTTTTATTGCATTTCCTTTTTCGTTTGAATTTTCTCCAAATCCATCAAGTATCATTAACATTGTTAATTTTTTTTCCATAAAATTTATACCTTCCTTTTATTTTAATCATGTTTTATTATTTTTTTTAATGAAATTATACAATCCTTTAATATATTTACTTTTATATCCTCAGTAATTTCATACATCTTTGGTAATGTATATATATCCTTTTCATTTAAAATATATTGATAAATAACACCTGTTTCTGGATCCACAATCCAATATTCTTTTACATGATAGAGTTGATATAAATTAAACTTTATAAGTGTATCATGTCTTCTAGAACCTTCTGAAAGTACTTCTACTACTAAATCAGGTGCCCCCTTAATATATTTATTTGTAACTTTTTTATCGTCACATACTACAATTACGTCAGGTTCAACACAATTATATATTTTTTTAGGATTATATTCATTTGATAAGCATACATCAATTGGCGAAATAAGTGGTGTACATTTTTTATTTTCTAAATATATTGATAATTGTTTATATATTTCTCCTACTATTTTTTGGTGTGTAATTGTTGGAGCACTCATCATATATAAATTACCATTAATAATTTCATATCTTTTTTCATCATCAAACTCTAATAAATCTTGATAAGTATATTTTTTAATAGTTTACAATTTTTGCGAATTCATCTGGTTTTAAACTTGCTCCTCCAACTAAGCCTCCATCTATATCTGATGTTGTGAATAGTTCTTTTGCATTTGTAGATTTTACACTTCCACCATACTGAATTATAACTCCATTTGCGACATTTTGTCCATATATTTTACAAATTTCTTCACGAATCGCTTTTATACTATTATTTGCATCATCTTTGGTTGCAGTCTTTCCTGTTCCAATTGCCCAAATTGGTTCATATGCAATAATTGTATTTTCCACTAGTTCTCCGTGTTAATCCTTCTAATGCAAGTTTTGTTTGTTCTGTTATTATTTCATTTGTTAAACCTTGTTCTCTTTGAGCTAATGTTTCCCCAACACATACTATTGGCTTTAATCCATTTGCATGTGCTGACTTTACTTTTTTATTTACTGTTTCATCTGTTTCTGCAAAATATTGTCTTCTCTCTGAATGACCTATAATAACATACTCAACTCCAATAGATTTTAACATATTAGCAGATATTTCTCCTGTGTATGCTCCACTTTCTTCCCAATGCATATTTTGTGCTCCTATTTTTATATTTGTCCCTTGTGTTCTTTTAACTAAACATTTTAATTCTACAAATGGTGCACATATAATAACTTCATTTTCAGTATTTGCTACAAGAGGAATAAATTCATCTAAAAATTCTTTTGCTTCCTCATTTGTTTTATTCATTTTCCAATTTCCTGCAATTACCTTTTTTCTCATACACTAACCTCCTATACTTAATACTTTTTTAACTAGTTTTAGCATTTCTTTTAGCGATTCTTCATCATAATTATTATAAAATACTTCATCAAAGGCATCTCTAAATTCTTTGTCTTCTTTTATTTTCTGTTTATAGTCTTGTATTTCTTGTAACCTTTTTTTACACATTTCTTCCGACCAATTTCTTTTTCTTATCTGCTCTTTTACTATTTCTATATTATTAGGTATTATATAGATAGAATGTACATTTTCGGCTTTTTTCTTAAAATCTTTTATCCATTCATAGTGAAGTTCAGTTACACTATTTATTGAAGGATCTTTATACATAGAACTATATGCATAAGTTACTCCTAAAAGTTCATAAGCTGTAAATATACTTCCATTCTCTAATTTTTTATTTATTTCATCTTTTGTTGTAAAATATTTATCTATTCCTTCTACTTCATTTTCTCTTTTTTCTCTTGTAGTATATATTACTAAATTTTCTATTTTTAAATTTTTTACAATTTCATTTTTATAAAATGATTTTCCTGCTCCTGCAACTCCAGATAATGTTATAATCATCGTTTTTTCTCCTATTTGTCTTGTAAACATTCTATTCCTGGCAATTTTTTTCCTTCTAAAAATTCTAAGCTTGCTCCTCCACCAGTAGATATATGTGTCATCTTATCTGATAATCCTACTTTTTCAACTGCCGCTGCTGAATCTCCTCCTCCTATAATTGTTATTGCATCTACATTTGCTAATTCTTTTGCAATTTCATTTGTCCCTATTGCAAATTGATCAACTTCAAATAAACCTAGTGGCCCATTCCATACTATCGTTTTTGCATTTCT
>CANQZT010000120.1 GCA_947628335.1 uncultured Clostridia bacterium
GTTTACATTGACCAAATATGTCACCATATTTGCGGTAAGCTCTTACCTCACCTTTTCACCCTTACCTAAAAATAGGCGGTTATTTTCTGTTGCACTTTCCTTAAAGTTACCTTCACTGGACGTTATCCAGCATCATTGCTCTTATGGAGCCCGGACTTTCCTCGTACGCAACCTTTCGTTTTTGCTATACGCGACCATTCAATTTACTCATTTTATATTCTACTATATTTTTTCTTTATTTACAAGAACTCATTTAAAAATATTTAATTCTTCAAACAAATTTTTATATTTAACATAAAATATTTCTTTATCCCTATTTGTACTATAATTTTGTAATTCTTTTATTAAAACATATGCTTTATTTATATTTGCCTGATTGCCAGTATTTTTTGACATATCATTTATAATCGGTAAAAATGATTGTTCAGCATTTTTTAGTTCTTCATCTATTTTTGAAAAGTTATCTCCCTCTACTATTGAATATGCATTCAAAATATTAGATTTTGTTTGATATAAACTCACTAATCTTGCACTATTTTGTAATCCTGATGTATATTTAGGTATATAACTATATAATTTTGCAAGAGCTTCTAATGATTTCATTTTGTCTTCATCTTTTATTGCTTTTGTAGCAATATCTAAGTCTGTTCCAAAATTCAAAATATCTTGATTATTTACATTCATTTTGTATAAATCCAATTCTATAGTTAACCAATCAGAATATAGTTTTTCTATATCAGATTTTAATTCATTCCAATCTGTTGTCCTATCTTGAACTAAAATTCCATTTGCCTCCATTTTATATTGTACCTTATTTTCTTCCGATTGACTCCCACTTTCTTCTGAATCAGACTGTTCACTATTTTCCGAACTACCAGAGGATTCTGAAGACTTTGATTCTCCTCCTGATTCACTATTAGATTCTTCTTTCGATTTTGAATTGCTTTGGCTTTTTTCTTTAATTTCCTGTGCTGTTACAATATAATTTTGTATTGAAATACCATTCACTTTATTTAACATACCTATTAAATTTACATCTAAATATTCTAGTTCAGTTTTTATTTTTTCTTGCACAATATCACTTTCATTATTATTACTACATCCTGAAAGCGAAATAAGTAATATGCCAAATATCATCAAATATATCATCAATTTTTTAACTTTCTCATTCATATAATCACCTTTTAATATTATTCCATAAAATTTACCTTTTATTCTTTTGTATATATAATTGATAAAATTCAAATAATATGAGAAAAGGAGATTTAAAATATGTATACAATTGTAAATTTATATAGTAGCAAAAAAGGTGAAATTTCAAAATTTTTGAAAAATTTTTTTGAAAAAGATGTATCTTTAGATGATGATTTAAAATGGGAAAAAAAATACGACAATTCCATAGAAATTGCCGATATTATAGGTACTTTTATAGATAACAATGAAAAATATAATATTAATATGTGGATTAGCTTAGATGAAGGAACTTTTATTAATGTAACTAATTACAATGCTAATGAAATAATTAAATACTTATACGAACGATATCCATACTAGCGTTCTAAAATAATTGTAACTGGACCATCATTTGTAAGATTAACTTTCATATGTGCACCAAATATTCCACTTTCTACCTTAAACCCTATCTTTTTACATTCCTCAATAAAATATTCATACAAATTTTTTGCAAGCTCTGGATTACCAGCATTAGAAAAACTAGGGCGATTACCATTAGAACAATCAGCAAACAACGTAAATTGAGATATAACTAGCATTTCACCATTTATATCTTTTAGTGATAAATTCATCTTACCATTTTCATCACAAAATATTCTTAGCGAAGTAATTTTTTTTACTAAATAATCTACTTTTTCCTTTGTATCATCATTTGCCACTCCAAGTAAAATAACAAGACCATTTTTAATATTTCCAACTATTTTTTCATCTACTTTTACATTGGCATTAGTAGTTCTTTGAATAACTGCTTTCATATATATTTCTCCTCTATTGTTTATATTATATCATTTTCTTCGTCATCTTCTTCGTAATTCTCTTCAGTGTCTTGTTGTTTAATATCTTCTTTATCCATATTTTCTTTTTTATTTATTTCACCTTGTTTATCATCCTGTTTGCTTCCACAATTTGGACAATATTTATAATCCTTCTCAATTTCATAAAAGCAATTAGGACACTGTTTTCTATCTTTTAACTTTAATAATTCTTTCCTTGCGTCTTCTATGCGATCACATAACTCGTCAATTTCAATGCAGTTTTCTTCAACAAGCACCTTTATACTTATATCTTCATCATTTATATGATGTTCATATACTTTCTTTCCTATTTCTTCATAAATAGATTGAATTTTAGTTTTATATTCATTCATCTGTATCTTTAATTTTGTTTCTTTTGCAAGTTTAGATGTTTTTTCTGTTGTCATTTTATATGTTTTACATGCTGTTTTTCCTATTTTATCAAAAAGATCCATAATCATTTACCTCCATTTATATTATTGGTAAATTTTTTTAAATTATTCACACTTTTTATCGCGAGTCATAAGTATTTTTACAGCCTCTTTAGGTTCTAAATTATTGTATAGCACATCATATACAGCATTAACAATTGGCATTTCTACGTTATATTTTTTTGACAGTTCATAAGCAACCTCAATATTATCTATACTCTCAATTGTCATTCCAACTTCTTTTCTCGTCTCTTCAACTGTTTTTCCTGCACCAATAAGCATTCCAGCTTTTCTATTTCTGCTATGTTCACTTAAACAAGTAACAATTAAATCTCCAAGTCCTGTTAACCCATAAAAAGTATCCTTTTTTCCACCCATTTCTATTCCTAGCCTACTTAATTCTGTTAACCCTCTTGTAATTAATGCAGCATATGTATTATCTCCTAATCCTATTTCATTGGCAATTCCTGCACAAAATGCAATTATATTTTTTAACGCTCCGCCTAATTCTACACCTTTTACATCTGTAGATGTATATACTCTCATATTTTCACTCATAAATACTTCTTGGAGCATATTTCTTAATTCTTCATTATCTGATGCAACAACCATCGCTGTTGGCACTCCTTTAGAAACTTCTTCTGCATGACTAGGACCAGATAATATAGCATAAGATATTTTAGGCAATTCTTCTTTTATAATTTCATCTAGAGTATATAATGTATCTTTCTCAAATCCCTTTGCACACATTACTATTGGCTGATTTTTTACCAAATCTTTATATTGTTTTATTGTGTTTCTTACAAATTTTGATGGTGTAACATGTAAAATAATTTCTGAATCTTTTAATGTATCCTCAAAATTTGTATAACATGTAATATTTTCAGGTATTGTTATTTCTGGTAAAAAAATACACTTTTTTTCATTATTAATTAAATCTGCTTCTTTTTGTTCAAAAGACCAAATGTTTACTTTATTTCCTATTTTAGCTAAATGAATAGCAAGTGCTACTCCCCAACTTCCACTTCCTATAATTGCAATTGTTTTCATATCATCCTCCTATATTATTTCTTAAAACTTAGTCTGTTCTCTGTTCCATTTAAAATCCTCTTTATATTACCTCTATGATTGAATGCAATAATTAATGCCATTATTACACTGAAAATAAAATAATTTCCTGGAACAATATAATTTTCTTGACCAATAAATATCACTAACACAGGAAATAAAATAGCAGCAAGAACAGAACCTGCTGAAACCATTCTAGTTAAAATCATAATCACTAATGCAAATACAAGACAAATTAATCCTATTTGCCAATTTATTAATAATAATATTCCAAGAGATGTTGCAACTCCTTTACCACCTTTAAATCCAAAGAATATTGGAAATGTATGACCAATTACTACTGCTACTGCTGATATTTGAACAAGTAACGCTTTATCTAGTTCCTTTACTATATTTCCTAATAATACTGCAATTAATATTGCTACTATTCCCTTTAATATATCACAAATAAGGGTTAATGCTGCTACTTTTGTCCCAACAGTTCTTAAGACATTTGTTGAACCTGCATTTCCACTTCCTTTTTCTCTTACATCAAATCCTGCAAATTTTTTACTAAAAATTACCGAAAAACTAATACTTCCAATTGCATATGCAACAATTGCCATTACAATATAATATGTCATGTTTTTTCCTCCTTTTATTTTTTATTTATTCATACCTTAAAACTCCTCTCTTTCTCCTTTTTCTCTTACAATCATTCTTATTGGTGTTCCGTTTTAAGCCAAACTCTTTTCTTAATTGATTTACTAAATATCTTTCATAAGAAAAATGAAATAGTTCTTTACTATTTACAAACACAACAAATGTTGGTGGCTTTGTCGTTGCTTGAGTCATATAATAAATTTTTAATCTTTTTCCCTTATCTGTTGGTGGTTGTACTATTGCGATGGCTTCATTTAATACTTGATTTAACATAGATGTAGATACTCTTAAAGCATTTTGACTTGCTACTTGGTTAATCATTTCAAATAGTTTATTTACTCTTTGTCCAGTTTTTGCTGAAATAAATATAATAGGTGCATATACTAAATATGCCAACTTATTATATACATCTTTTTTAAATTGCTCAATTGTATATGTATCTTTTTCGATTTCATCCCATTTATTTATTACAAGGATAATTCCTTTTCCTGCTTCATGTGCTTCTCCTGCAATTTTTGCATCTTGGTCTGTTACACCTTCTGTTGCATCAATCATCATTAAACATACATCTGCTCTTTTAATTGCAAGTAACGTC
>CANQZT010000121.1 GCA_947628335.1 uncultured Clostridia bacterium
GCAAGACTCGAACTTGCGACCTTTGGGTTATGAGCCCAACGAGCTGCCAACTGCTCCACCCCGCGATGTACTTATTAAGTATAATATGTTTTTTATATAATGTCAAGGATTCTTAATAAATTTCTATAAAATATTATATTCGCGTTTTTCAAAAAATATACACAATTATGAAAAACAATAAAATATACCTAATTAAAGTGGAATAAATCCACATTTATTAGGTATACAACTTGTATAAAAAACACGTTAAGTATTTTTTTTTACGTTATCTTCAAATTCTTCCCAAGATTTGCTAAAAACATGATTAGCAAAAGCATCTTTCAAACCACTAATTTGTTTAAGACGTATAATTTCATCTAACTCCATTCCTAAATTTTTAGAAATTTGCTCTTCAGACCAACCATTGTTTGTTAAATCAATAACAATTTTAGACATATCATTAATTTGGTGAGTACCCCTTGCTCTGTTATGTCTTATAGTACTTGCCATTCGATTAGATAAATCTTTATCAATTGTAACAACAGGAACCTGTTTTAAATTAAAATATTCTCTAGCACATCTATAACGATGAAAACCATCTACAACAATATATTTATCTTTTTCTTTATCATAATAAGTAACAATCGGCTGAGTATATCCATCCTCTTCAATAGAATGTTTTAGTAATTTCATTTCAGGAGGTGCAACTTTATTAGGGTTATAGTCATTTGCCACCACTTTATTAATATCAACCATTTTTACATTTAAAACTGGAAAAGTAATATTAGCCATTAATCATTTTCACCTCTAATCATTATAAAATGTTTATAATTATCAATATTTTCGACTTTTAGACCACTGTCTATATAAACTTGTTCATAAATTTTGGGAACAATACTAGGTTTTATTAAAAATTGTTTTTGCAATTCTAAAAGTAACTCTTTTAAATAGGAATTATGACTTGAATAAATATTCTTAATAACACCATCGTGAACAGAAGCAAAAGCATAAACTTTGTTATGACGATCTACATTGACATACCATGTTTTGTTATTATCATCGTAAATTCTATCTTTTGTTTCTGTTTGAACAATTCTAGAACCAAAGAATTTACCCATATAAGAATAAAATCCTTCATATTTATTTGTCATTATCAAAATCAATGTTATTTACCTCATTTCTTATAAAAAAATTTAAATCTTTATCATCAGAAATGGTTTCTTTAGTTAATAAATTATCCCATTTATGGATTAATTGTCTCAATTCTTCATCATCAGTTTTTGTTTGAGTAAAACAAAGACGTTTCATATAAAAATCATTTTTTTCAAGTGCCCTTGCAATTCTGCGCCAAGAAATTACCTTTTTTTGATTTTCAAGTTTTGTATTAGCTTCATCTGGAATATCGCATATATCAATACCGTCACGTTTTTTATACCAATTAGCAAACTTTTTAATTTTTCTATAATAATGAACCATCAAATCACTATTATATATACCAATACTTTCTAATAGGAAAATAGCATACTCCTTCCAACTCATAAAATCAGGTTTAGAAGTATTTAAATTTCCTAAAGCAGTTGTCCTACAATATATATTTCCAAAATTTACACCATTTACACGATTAACAACTTTTTCCCAAGTATCATATTCAAGAGCTTTAAACTGGTCTAATCCATTTTTTTGATCGTCTCCATAAGGCTGACACAAACGTTGTTCGTGAATACTAAGACCATTTTTGTACATAAGTTCATAAACTTCATTAAACATAAGATCAAATTTGCTAACTGCTCCCCAAATATCTTCAGTACGCCAATCATATAAAGGATAAAAATTATATACATCAAGAAAATAATCATTGAATTTTACTTTGGTAGTCCATCGTTTATTTGCAAACATAGTTTTTTTATTGAAAGCAATAGTTCTAAAACGATTTAAACTTTCATCGCAACGTATACCAACACCACAAGCAACACTAGTACCCCATTTTTTTTGATACCAATCAGCAAACTGAATAATAAACTCTTCAAATTCTTCACCCTTACGAAACCAAGAAAAAGGACAATTAGATTCGTTAATACTGTCTTCTGGTAAATCTCTAACCCATAAATCCTTTGATTCCTTTTCCCAACATATCCATTTTGGTTGTAATATAGAAACAGCATTACGAAGAGCCATAGGTAGTGCAATGTGATAAAAATCTCTTATTTGTGATAATTTCTTAAGCTCATAAACATGCTTAATAGTTAATTTATATTGTGCCTCAAAATCAATATACAAAACATCAAATTTGCGGTTCTTCTTTTTGGCAACTATATTGGCCAATTGAACCATCACCGAGCTATCTTTTCCACCGCTAACACTAAAATATATATTATCAAAATGATCAAATATAAATTCCAAACGTTCAAAGGTAGCATCTAATACATTTTTTTCCAAATATATCTTAGGCAAACCTTACACCTTCTTACAAACATTTTTAACAAATAATCATATCATTTCTATCTGGTCCAGTACCGATAAATTTAATAGGAACCTTAACAACTTCTTCAATACGATTTAAATAAATTTTTGCATTTTCAGGTAAATCATTTCTCGAATGAATGTTACTTAAATCACCAAAATTACCTTCAAATTCTTCATAAACTGGTTCACAATTAGAAATATAAGTAGGATTAGTAGAAAAATCCATAGAAATTTTTCCATTATGAATATAATTAACACATAATTTAATTTTATTCAATTTCCCAATTGTATCTAAATGATTGATAGCAAGGCCAGTTAAACCATTAATACGGCAAGAATATTTAAGAGCCACTAAATCTAACCATCCGACATCTTCTAGGACGTTTTGTGGTAGTGCCATATTCATGACCAAGTTCACGAATAGTATCACCAATTTCATTATCTTGTTCTGTTAAAAAAGGACCTTCTCCAACTTTAGAAGAATAAGCTTTTAAAACACCGTAAACTTCACCAATATCTCTTGCACCAACTCCAGTACCAGTGCAAACACCACCAATACTTGGGCTAGAAGAAGTAACGAAAGGATAAGTACCAAAGTCAATATCCAATAAAGTTGCTTGTGCTCCCTCGCATAAAATATTTTTATTTTCCTCAAGACTTTGATGAATAATATTAATAGTATCTTTTACATATGGAGAAAGAATTCTTGCATACTCCTCATATTCAGAAATAATACTTTCTACATTCATAGGTTCATAGCCAAAAGCCATCAAAATTTTATTTTTATTCTCAATATTAATTTTTGCAAGATCTTTAAACTTAGGAGTTACGAAATCTTCAACACGTATACCAGAACGCTCATACTTATCACAATAAGCAGGCCCAATGCCTCTTGCAGTTGTACCAATTTTATTTGTTCCTCTGCTTTCTTCTAATAATTTATCTAACACAATGTGATAAGGCATAATAATATGAGCTTTATTGCTAATAAATAAATTATTAGTAGAAAAACCTGCTTCATGCAAATTATTAATTTCCTCTATTAGAACTTTAGGATCAATAACAACGCCATTTCCAATAATAGCCTTAGTATTAGAATTTAAAATTCCAGAAGGAATCAAATGAAAAGCAAATTTTTTACCATTTACAGTAATAGTATGACCTGCGTTGTTACCACCAGAGCAACGCACCGAAACATCAGCATGTGTGGAAAGATAATCAATAATTTTTCCTTTTCCCTCATCTCCAAAAAAAGTACCTAAAACAACATCCACCTTAGACATAAAATACCTCCATAAAAGCACAATTAAGTGCATAAATAAAAATCCATAAAATTATTTTGGATATCTTAATTATATATAAATGTAAAAAAAAGTCAATAAATGTAAGATTAAAAAATATAATCTATTAAAAAATTATCTATATATAAATAAAATAAAAATCTTTATAAAACTATTGACATATCTATACTTTCTAAATATAATACGAATAAATTAACTTAAAATATTTATCAGGAGGTATAAAATCTTTTATGGCAGAAATAAACCCACAAATGTTTCCATATCAAGACATGCCAGACGAGCAATTAGTGGAATTTATACAATCAGGAGACAATGTCGCTCTTGATTATTTAATGAATAAATATAATGATTTAGTAAATATAAAGGCAAGTAAATTCTTCATGGCAGGTTCTGAGAAAGATGATGTAATCCAAGAGGGCTTAATAGGTTTATATAAAGCAACAAAATCTTTTAACACGAAAAAACAAAATTCATTCAAAACATTTGCTAATCTATGTATAGAAAGACAACTAATAACAGCATTAAAAACATCAAATCGCCAAAAAAATATACCATTAAATTCGGCATTTTCATTAAACCAGACAGTATATGAAGAAAATAATGATGTTACAGTTATGGAAGTATTAGATACAAATACAGCAGAAGATCCATTAGATACAATAACTAAGCAAGAATATTATGATTCCATAGAAAGCAAAATTGATGAAAGCCTAAGTGATTTCGAAAGACAAGTATTGCATTATTATAAACAGGGAAAATCATATGTATCAATAGCAGAAAAATTAAATACTAAAGTGAAATCAGTAGATACAGCAATACAAAGAATAAGAAAAAAAGCAAATAAAATAAAAAGAAATATAGAAACAGAGGAAAACAACTAATATTTTATAAAAAAACTATTAACAAAGTATATAAA
>CANQZT010000122.1 GCA_947628335.1 uncultured Clostridia bacterium
AGTTTTTTTGCAAGTTCTCCAGATGTCATTTTTCTTTTTGCTAACATTACATCTACATTAACAATAATTGGCATTATTTTTCTTCCTTTCTTTATATTGTAAAATCATTTTCTTCTTTGTATTCAATTGCTTTTTTATATATTTCGTTAAGTATTTTTATTCCTATTGCAGAAACTGAAAAAATGATTGCAAGCATTATTGAAAAAGCAATTATGTAGTATATAAGTTGTTCTTGTAAATTATTTGCTATTAAAAATACTGCAATTATAAAATATAATATACTTATTACAAAGCAATTTATACTTACTGTGTTTAGTCTTTTTTCGTTTTCTTTACAAAATAATACATTGTTTTTTAGGTTTTTGAAAATTTTTATGAATTGATAAATTATAAAAAGTGCTATTATTCCTGTTAATATAATCATTGTATATAATATAAAATCCAACATGTCGTTTTTTAAATTATTATTCATTATAATATTTCTTACTACTTTTATTATGATGCTTAACACTGCTATATTAATAATAGTTATTATAGAAAAAAGTATGTTAAGACCTACTATTACTTTTGACGATAAACTTTTTTCACCTAAAATTTTCATAAATAAAATCCTCCTCATATTTTTTATAAGTATATATTATTTATTTTCGTATGTCAATATATTTTTATTGTTTTTCAATAAAAATATATTGTAAAATAACATATTGTTTTACTATTAATTATTTAACAATATGTTATTTCTTTTATTTTTATTTGTTTTTTCTAATAAGTATAATCGGTGTTTTTTGCTTTCCTTGTCCTGATGGGTTATCTCTTATCATTTGTATTAAGGTATTGTTATCTAGCTTTATATCGTCTGATTTTCCTAGTATTATTTGACCTAAATCATTGGCATCTACTATCATTGAGCTTATTCCAAGCTTTTGTTTTATTTCATTACATACCCCATTGGGATTATGTGGTATTTGTATCCCGATATCTTCATATTCTTCCCATACATGACCATAAAATCCGTCTAATCCACTTACTTCTAGCCCAACTATTTCATAAAATGTTCCTTTTTTTCCAAATAGTTTAGTTACAGCACTCATGAGGCTTGCATATATAACTTTGAATAATCCTACCGTATTAATAGCATATTGCATTTTTATTGGCTCTCCAACTCCTATGCCAGTGTTTGGATGTGATGCAAATTTTGAAAGTAGTTTTGCCCAAAATCCTATTTTTATATCTTGACGTCTAATAATTCGATTTTGACAAATACTTATTATTTTTTCACTGATTGAAATTATATCTCCTTCTTCATAAATGCAACTTACATATTCTTTGATTACATCTATATAGTTATCATTTGTGTTAATAAACCTCGTTTTTATTGCATGTCTTGAATATGTTTCATTTCCTACTTGTATTTGTATATTTTTATTTTCATTTGCATAAAATTCCATTTATACCTCCCTAAAATATTTATATTTTATAAATATCATTGGGATGTATCTAGCTTGTATAAATTTTGTATCAAAGTTGTATATTTTAATTTACTGATGTTATGTTTCCTGTGTGTATTGATAATAAAAAACGATTTGCTTTTTCTACTAAAATTGCTTTTAGGTCTGCTTTATTGGATTTGTAAATGTACTGCTTATTTATTATATCTTCTTCATATTGCCAATCATCTATAATATAGAGGTCTAAATATTTTATATATAATTCAAGGATACCCTTCATTGAACTTGTTTCGTATAACTTATCTTTTTCAAAATCTATAGATATAATTTTTCCTGTTTTTTCTTCTAATTCAATTTTATATTCTGTACTTTTATCTATTATTAACTCTGCTGAGTTTATTGTATATTTTTCTTTATCCATTCTATAACTTTTTTTAATAATTCCTATGCTATAATTTTGAATATTAGTAATTTTACTACTATTTAGTATATTATATTCTTTTAAATTTGATAGCTCTTTATTAATTTTTTCATATATAGTCTTACTTGTAGAATCTATTACATTATCTACTAAATACCATTTATCCCCATTTCCCGCTACTTCTACTGTATTACTTTTTTCTATATTATGAATTGCACTTACTAAATATATTTTTTCTGCTTCAACGTCAATTTTAGTTTCATTTTTGTCTTGTAAGTATATTTCGCTTTCTATTTTCTTTGATATTTTATCTATTAATATTTGAGGTATTTCGAATGAAGAAAAAATAATGATACTTACTATTAAATAAATGATAGCATTTTTTATTTTCATTCTTTTCCCTCCTCTAGTTCGAAATATACCTCAGTTCCTACATTTTGTATACTTTTTATAATAAGTGATGTTTTATGCAAGTCTAATATTTTTTTTACAAGTGATAGACCTATTCCACTTCCATTATTTGCTCTACTTCTTGATTTATCTACCATATAAAAGTCTTCTGTTACTCTTTTTATATGTTCTTTTGGAATTCCTTTTCCTTTGTCTATTATAGATATTTTATATTTTTTATTTTCAGTTTTTTCTCCTTTTACAATTATAATATTGTCTTTAGGTTCTGAATTTTTAGCATTTTCTAATAAGTTTCTTATTACAACTTCTAATAATTCTTTGTCTCCTATTATAATTCCAGGCTCTACTTTTAAAATAATTTTTATGTTTTTAATAATCTCATTTTCATTTTGTATAACTTTTTCTAGAAATTTTTTTATTTCTAGATTTGCAAGCTCAATCTTTTCTTCACTTAGAGACATAAGTTTCATGAGTTTTAAAGATAGTCTTTCTAGTCTCTTAGTTTCAGAATAAATATAGTTTAATGCTTTTTTCGTTAATTCTTCATCACATTTTTTTAATCGTAATAAGTCACTATACCCTAATATTGCTGTCATTGGCGTTTTTATTTCATGTGTAAATCCATTTATAAAGTCATTTTTTTGTATTACTTGCTGATTTAACTCATTTATTTTATTTTCAATTTGTTCTGACATCATATTGAAGCTTTTAGCAAGCTCTCCTATTTCATCACCACTTTTTATGTTTACTCTTTCATTAAATTTTCCTGCAGAAATCTTTTTTGTTGTTTTATTTAGTATGCTTATGGGTCTTGTAATATACATTGAAAAGATAAAAATTACTATTGAACTTATTACTATAATAATAATATCTGTAACTAATATTGCTGACATTTGTCTATCTTTTTCATTGTATATATCAGTTATATCATAAGCATTTACTATATAAATTACTTGATTGTTTATATTCCAATTTGATGTAAATAGCATATAATGTTTATTTGAAATTTCTCTTAAAACATATATATTTTCTTCTTGATTTAATATTGTTTCTATATTTACATTTTCTATGGCTGATATATTTGAATAAATTTGATTATAATCTTCTGTATATACTGCAATTATTTCTGAGTCGTTTCTTGTATATTTAGTTAAGTAATTTAGATATTCTATTATTTGTTTATCTGTTATTTCTTCTCCGATTTTGTATACTTTTTATTATATTGCTTTCTAGTATATATTTCTCCATATTGTGTTGATTTGTATTTTGTTTACTTGAATTTTCTATTGAGTGTAAAAAATTATTTTTTACTATATAATACCTACTATAAGATAATACTATTGATATAATGGCGATTGTAAACAATACAAATTTTTTCCATATTTTCATTATTTTACTCCTCTAACATATATCCAATTTTGTATATTGTTTTTATTTTATCTTTCCATCCTAATTTTTTTCGTAATCTTTGTATATGTAGATCTACTGTCCTTGTTTCTATTTCTAAGTCTTCTCCCCAAACTTTTTCAAATATTGTTTCTCTATACAATGCAAAGTTTTTGTTTTGAACTAATAACTCTAACAAATCAAATTCTTTTGGAGTTAAATTTATAGCTTTTCCATTCTTTTTTACGTTTCTTGCTAATACGTTTATTGTTATATCTCCTATTTTTTGAATTTCATTTCCTTTATTATATCGTCTTAATACGGCTTCTATTCTTGCAATTAATTCTCCTATTTCAAATGGTTTTGTTATATAATCATCTGCTCCTAAATTTAATCCTTTTATTTTATCTTCTATTAAGTTTTTTGCAGTTATAAATATTGTAGGTGTTTGTGATATTTGTTTAATATAAGCTAAGAGTTCATATCCATCTACTTTTGGTATCATTATATCTACTAGAATTAAATCATAGTTTTTATTTTCTATAAAATCTGATGCTATTTCTCCATCTTTTGCAACTTCACATTTGTAACCTTTTGTTTCTAATTCTACTTTAATTAAATCACTTATCGCGATTTCATCTTCTACTATTAAAATTTTATTCATTTCTTTTCTCCCATTTTATTATAAAATAATAATGTATCTAAGTTGTATCTATTTTATATATACTTTTTATACATTTTCAATATAAAATACCTATATGACTAATCATTAGTATACATATTATAAATGTTATAAAACAAATCTCGCTTCGCGAGACCTTTTCTCTACATTTTAAAGTTTGCTATCTAAATTCAAGGTCTTAAAGAAGCGTAAAGATTTGTTGACGCGAAAATTTACAAAGTAAATTTTCTGTGCAATGTTATGTTTTTT
>CANQZT010000123.1 GCA_947628335.1 uncultured Clostridia bacterium
GCAGCTGCTACTGCAGATACTCCAAATTCTTCTTCTATAGCTTTTACTAAATCAGCTAATTCTACAACTGTCATTTTCTTGATTTCTTCAATCATTTCTTCTTTACTCATTTTATTTCCTCCTATTTAATAATTAAATTTAAAATTTTTAGTTATATATTTTTCTAACTTTTTTAAGCATTTGCTTCTTTTTGTACTTTTACTTGATCAAGTGCAACTGCAAGTTTTGAAATATTTCCAAGTAATGCACCAGCAAGCATAGATAATAGTGTTTCTCTTGATGGTAATTTTGCAAGTGTTATAATTTCCTCAGCCGTCATAACTTTTCCATCAATAATTCCACCTTTAATTTTATAAAAATCATTTTTCTTTGTAAATTCATATATAGCTTTTGATGGCGCTAAGTAATCATCATTTCCTAATATAACTGCTGTTGGTCCTAATAATGCATCATCAAGACCTTCTATTCCACATTCTTTTAATGCTCTTCTTGTTATATTGTTCTTAATTACTTTATATTGTGAATTCGTTTCTCTTAATGTTTTTCTTAAATTTGTTACATCTGTAACATTAATTCCTCTGTAATCTGTAAAAAGAACTAGCTTTGCATTTTTTATTGTTTCTGCTAATGCTTTTACCTCTTCCTCTTTTTGTTTGATTATTTTTTCATTTGCCATTTATTTTCACCTCCCTAAAAATGCTTTTAATAATAGATTTATATCATAAAAACCCACTTACAATAGTCTCATCGAGGCATATTATAAGCAGGTTTATCCTGATTACATATATACCTCGGTAGGACTTACTAATTTGCCTACTGTCTTTGGCTATATTTAATTTATCTTTGATTAATATAGATACTTGGACCCATTGTTGTTGTTATTGCAACACTCTTAACATATTGACCTTTAGCAGCTGCTGGTTTTGCTTTTATTATAGCTTCCATTACTGTTTCATAGTTTTCTAATAACTTATCAGCTCCAAAAGAAACTTTACCAAAGCCTAAATGAATAATATTTGTCTTATCTAAACGATATTCTACTTTTCCTGATTTAATTTCAGAAATTGCTTTTGTAACATCCATTGTTACTGTTCCAGATTTTGGATTTGGCATTAATCCTTTTGGTCCTAATACCTTACCTAGTCTACCAACAACCCCCATCATATCTGGAGTTGCAACAATAACATCATAGTCAAACCAGTTTTCTTTTTCTATTTTTGGTATTAATTCTTCTGCGCCAACAAAGTCAGCACCAGCATTTTCAGCTTCTTTTGCTTTATCACCTTTTGCAAAAACTAAAACTCTTAATGTTTTTCCTGTTCCATTTGGTAGTACTACTGTACCTCTAACTTGTTGATCTGCATGTTTAGAGTCTACACCTAATTTTACATGTAATTCAACTGTTTCATCAAATTTAGGTTTTGGAAATTTTTCAACTAATTCCATTGCCTCTTTCGCTTCATAAAGTTTTGTAGAATCTACTAATTTAGTTGCTTCTACATATCTTTTTCCTCTTTTCATTTTAATCCTCCTTTGGTACAAACGAATAATTTATATTCTCCCATTTTATTTATTAATCTGCTACAACTACACCCATTGAACGAGCTGTTCCCATTACCATGCTCATAGCTGATTCAATAGATGCTGCATTTAAGTCCTCCATTTTTTGTTCTGCTATTTGTTTTACTTGTTCCTTTGTTATCGTTGCTACTTTATCTTTATTTGGCTTTCCTGAACCTTTTTCAATTTTTAATGCTTTTTTTATTAGTACTGCAACTGGTGGAACTTTTGTAATAAATTCAAAAGATTTATCTTTATATACAGTAATTACAACTGGTATTATCATTCCTGGTTGATTTGCTGTTCTATCATTAAAGTCTTTTACAAATTGCATAATATTTACACCACTTGATCCTAATGCAGGTCCTACTGGTGGAGCTGGAGTTGCTTTTCCTGCTTCTATTTGTAATTTAATGATATTTGAAATTTCTTTTTCTGCCATTATTTTTCACCTACCTTCATAGTATTAAATCTTTATTTTAGAGCTAGATTTTTCTAACTACTATATTTAAACAACTTTTTGTACTTGAGAAAACTCTAAATCTACTGGAGTCTCTCTTCCAAACATAGATACTAATACCTTGACTTTATGTTTTTCTTTATTTATTTCTTGTACTATACCTATAAAATCTACCAATGGTCCATTTATAATACGAACCGAATCATTAATATCATAATCAATATTTACTTGGACATCTTCAAATCCCATATTTCTTATCTCTTCATCTGTAAGAGGTATTGGGTCTGCTCCTGAACCTACAAATCCAGTTACTCCTCTTGTATTTCTTACAATATACCATGATTCTTCTGTTACAATCATTTTTATTAAAACATAGCCTGGAAATACTTTTTTTAGGTTTGTTTTTCTTTTTCCATCTTTAATTTCTATTTGTTCTTCCATTGGAACTACAATATCAAAGAAAAAATCTTCTAATTCCCTATTTTTTATTGTTTTTTCTAGGTCTGTTTTAACTTTATTTTCATAACCTGAATACGTATGAACAACATACCATTTTGGTTGCATTTCTTCATTTTCTTGAGACATTTTTTACTAGCCTCCCTTATAACATTTTAAGATTATTCTGCTATAGTATTATCTTCAGAAATTGCATTGCTTTCATCAGAAACTACATTTTCATCATTTGAAACTGCATTTTCTAGAATTTGACTTGCATCAAGTTCATCTGCACTTATTGAATTATCTACTGTATTGCTTTCTGAATTTGCAACAATATTTCTTATTCTATTTACTCCATGTGTATTTAATTTTTCAAAAGTTAAATCCAATACAAAAACAATAATTGCAGTAAGTAATACTATACTAATAACAGCTGTCGTATTATTTGCAACTTGTTTTGGAGTTGGCCATATAACTTTTTTAAGTTCTGCTTTAAAATCTTTCCAAAAATGTTTATTGTTTTCTTTCTTTGTTTTTGCTTCTTTCGCCATTTTATTTCCTCCTAAAAATAGCTTATTTTGTTTCTTTATGTGTTGTACGTTTTTTACAGAATTTGCAATACTTTGCGATTTCTAATCTGTCTGCATTGTTTCTCTTATTTTTTTCTGTCATATAATTTCTTCTTTTACATTCTGTACATTCCAATATAATATGTTCTCTTGGTCCTTTTGAAGCCATTTTAAATACACCTCCGTAATCTCTGCTTTACTTTTTTAAACGATGTGAACACATGCTTCTTAAGCAATATGCTAAAATAGTTTATCACAAATGATTAGTATTGTCAATAATTTCACGCATTTTTTCATAGATTTTGTTAAAAAAATAGTGATTTATTTAAATAAATCACTAAAAAAAACAATTATATATCATTTCTTTCTTTGTTTTTTCTTTTTCTGAACAGAAAAACCAAACTTACCTACTTTTTTTCCTAACGAATAGTATCCCCCATTACTATAAGCAATCAAATTGCACTTTGATATATCAAATGCCCCGTTTTTATCTATGTATTTCTCATCTGCGTGAATAGTTAATACCTCTGCAATAAACATATGATGACTTCCAAGTTCTTTTATTTGTCTTACTTTACATTCTATACTTACTGGACTTTGTTCTATCATTGGACATTTAACAAAATTTGCTTTTTGTTTTGTTAAATGCATTGTTTTAAATTTATCAAAATCTCTTCCAGATTTAACTCCACACCAATCAGTTGCATATGCCAAATCTTGCGTTGTTAAATTTATTACGAATTCACCTTGCTTTTTTATGATATCATATGAATATCTAGTTGGTCTTATTGAAATGTATACAAGTGCCGGATTAGTATTTAATATCCCTGTCCATGCAACAGTTATAATATTAGAATTTTCCATTGTTCCACATGATACCATGACAGCTGGTATTGGATATAGAAAATTTCCAGGTTTCCACATTATTTTACTCATTTTTATTCCTTATTCCTCTATATAATTGACTTTATTATACCATTAATGCATTATGATGTAAAGAAGAAATCATACATCAAAAATAACAATTTATTATTTTTAATGTATGATCTCTAAAAAAATAAAAAAAATCTGGCAATGACCTATTTTCCCAGCAGGGTAACCCACAAGTATCGTCGGCACAATAGAGCTTAACTTCTGTGTTCGGTATGGGTACAGGTGTTTCCTCTATGTCATTATCACCAGAAATCCTTCGTATGCTTCTTTCTAGCACACTCAAAAATACATAGATATATAATTACTCTTAATCTAAAACTTTCCTTCTAGTCCACCTTTTTTCGTGGTTAAGCCCTCGATTTATTAGTATTGGTCAGCTTAATGCATTACTACACTTACACCTCCAACCTATCTCCATGTAGTCTTCATGGAATCTTACTACCTTTCCGGTATGGGAAATCTTATCTTAGGGTGGGCTTCACACTTAGATGCTTTCAGCGTTTATCCCTTCCATACTTAGCTAC
>CANQZT010000124.1 GCA_947628335.1 uncultured Clostridia bacterium
AAGAATTTATTAGAAACTCAATTAATAGATTTAAAATCTAAGTTCACAATAGAACGTTGTAAATATCATGCATTAGAGGGAAATACTACAGTTGAAAAAAGTAAAAGAATTGCTGTTGTTGAAGAAAGTATTAAACAGTTGGAAAGTGAACAATTAGAGATTCAAAAATGGAATAAAGAAGTGGCACTAAAAGAAAAGGGTATAAAAAATGCAAAAGAAGATATAGAAAATTTTAATAAAGAAAAAAAATCTAATAATGAGCTTATTAATAGCTTAAATAATGCTAAAAAAATAGCACAAAAATTATATATATCATATATTGAAGAAAAAATGAAGTTAGCAAAGCATTATTTAAAGAATGTCAATATAAAGTTCTATTCTGTATTAAAAACTACAGGAGAAATTAAAGAAGACTTTATTATAACATATAAGGGTAATTCTTTAGCAGACTTATCAAAGTCAGAATTTATTGCAACAGCATTAGAGTTTGCCAATATGTTTAACAAAATTAGTGAAACGAATTTTCCTATTTTTATTGACGATTATGAATCTTGTGCAGATTTTGATTTCATTAAAGAATATTCACAAGATACACAAATAATTACATCAAAAGTAGAAAAAGGTCATTTACTTAAGATTGCTGATTATAATAATATGGATATTTGTACGGTAATAAAACCCAATATAAAAGGATTTAAAACAATGCATGTAAAGAAAAATAATTTTGCAGAAATCTTAAAAGCTGCGTAGATATAGAAGACAGAGAAATCTGTCTTTTTCTTTTAAATTAAGAAAGGATGATAAAAAGAATGTATGCTAAAAGAATAAAAGAATTTACGGATACATTTTACAGATTATCAAATATATACAGTAAAGAAAATGTTTTTACAGATTTTGTAAAAATGTCTGCTATATCAATTTATAATTTATTTGCAAAGAATGAAAATATGGAAAAGGAATATTTAAAAATTATAAATTCTTATAGAAAAGAAGACCAACAACTATTTTTAAATATGTTCACAAATTTAATAATGGCATACGAAGAAACAGATGAAATAACTGATTTGTTAGGAACATTTTATGAGAAAGAAAACTTAAGTAATGGCCATTTAGGTCAGTTTTTTACTCCAAGCCATATATCAGATTTAATGTCAGAAATAATATTTGAAAATGAAAATGTATTCAAAAAGAAACTTGAGGAAAAAGGTTTTATAAGAATGGCTGAACCTACTTGTCGGAGCCGGAGGATTGATACTTTCTTTTGCTAGAGTCCTAAAAAGTAAAAACATTAACTATCAAAGAAATTTACTAGTAGAAGCAACTGATATTTCCGAGGTATGTGTGTATATGACATACATTCAGCTATCATTATATGGGATACCAGCAGTTGTATATTGTGGAAATACTATAACCAGAGAAACCCGATTTAAGATGGAAACACCATTATATTATTTACAATATTGGAAATTTCAAGGATGCAATATGCAAGATAATTTAGAGGATAACAAAAACATAAAACAAACTGAAAGTAGAATTATTGTTGAAAAACCAATAGATAAAGAAAAAATATTTAATGAAATTACTATAAAAGGAAACACCCAGCTTTCTTTATGGTAAGTAAAAGGGAGGAAAATACATATGAAGATTAAATGTTTATTAATCATGCCAGGAAAAGAAGTTCAAATAATTAAAATTCCTGCTAGCATAAAATTTATAAAAGCATTTATAGGAGAAAATTTATATAAAATTAGGTTGAATGAGAATACTCTTCTTATAGCAAACAGAGATGCTAATATAGAAGAAATAAACAGATTTATTGGAGGAGATATAATATTAGGGACGTTTATAATTATTTCTATTAAAAATAATCGTAAAGTATCAATGAAGAAAAGAGACATAGCTAAATTTACGAATATGTTTAAGTTAAGAAAACATAAAAAAATAGATATTTATAAAAAAGAGTATATAGAAGAGTATTATGCAAATCAAAGAAAAATAAAACAACAAAATGCTGAAAGAAATAGAAATGAAATTTTTAATATTGCAGCATAAAAGAAAGGATGGATTGTATTATGAATAAATATGAAACTATTATGATTATAGATAACACCATAGCAGAAGAACAAAAAAGAGAGGTAATAAAAAGAATAGAAGAATATATTTCTAAAAATGGAAAGATTACAAAAGTTGAAACTTTAGGAACAAGAAAATTAGCATATGAGATAAAAGGACATTTAGAAGGTTATTATCATATTATAAACTTTGAGGCAGAGCCAAAAACAGTTGCTGAATTAGAGAGAATATATAGAATAACTGACGAAATAATGAAATTTATGACGATTAGAGAAGAAGATTAAAGAAGGGAAGGTAAAAAATATGAATAAATCAATGTTATTAGGGAGGCTTACAAAAGCACCAGAAATAAGAGTATCACAAAAGAAAAATACTAAAGTTGCAAGTTTTACATTAGCTGTAAACAGAAAATATGTTACACCAGGAGAGGAAAGACAAGCAGATTTTATAAATATAGTAGCATATTCAAAACTTGCTGAATTTGTTGAAAAATATCTAAAACAAGGATTGCAAATATGTATATGCGGTAGAATACAAACTCGTACGTATGAGGATAGTAACGGACAAAAGCATTATGTTACAGAAGTTATTGCTGAAGAAATTGATTTTGCAGATAGCCTAAAAAAACAAGAAGTAGAAGAACCTATTTTATGTGAGAGTGATTCAACAAATAATAATACACAAGTAGAAAATATTAATGAATCTGTTTTAGCTTCTGATGACCTTCCATTTTGAGATATAAGGAGGCAATAAGATGGAAAATATTAAATACAAAATATATACTAAAAAACAAATGTTAGATATTATCCAAAAAGAAGGTTTTGTGTTTGTAGATACAAACTTATATGATCATTTTATTATTAAAATATGTGATATACCAGATTTTATAATGCTTGAATCAATTAGAACTGGTCATGTTGCAGAACTAAAAATGTATATACCTGGAGTTGATGAACCTGTTTTAACTACATTGGGATGCTTTTTAAATAGAGTAAATCCATTATTAAGAGAGGAAATAATAGATAGATTAACTCTACTACAAACTACAAACAAAAGACCTAAAAAAGTCAAAATTTTTAACAATGATATGTTTATAAACTTTTCTACTGAAGAAAAAGGTATAGAAAATGGAGAAGTTAAAAATTTTGATAAATTTTACAGAAAATATGTATATGCTCAAAATGTTCATAACATAAAAATGGAAGGAGTTTAGAACAAATGGGAACTAATATTATAAGTGTTAAATACGAAGATCAATTTAATCCAAAGACTTTTAGTGGAAAAGCATATAGTTATTATACAGCTGTAGAAGTTGAAGTAGGAGATTTAGTCATTGCACCTACAAGTAATGGCAATAAAATTGCTAGAGTATCCGAAATAAATATACCAGAAGAAAAAGTAGTAATGATAAAGCCATATTTAAAGTTAATTGTAGACAAAATAGATAAATCTAAATACATACAAGATAGTCAAGTAATTAAAAAGGTAGCATAGTATGACAATAAAAGATATTGTAGATTTTCTGGTACAAAAATTACTAGAAAAGGGATTTATAGTGCATCGATATTATGCGTATTCTACTAATTCAGTTTATTTAAAATTGGATTATGGGCTTTCTTGCGGTATTAGAATTGCGGATCATCCAGGCAAGAAAAAGTATAGCTATAGATTTAATGTGATAAAAGATTATAAAGGAGATAAGGTCGTCAGGAAAGATGGCCTTATTTGTTTATTTTATAACTTTAATGAAGTAGAAAATGTAATAGATGCAGTACAAAAAGAAAAACAAGAAAAAATTAACAAATATGGTTTAAAAAATTACAAAATGTATATGGAAAGACAATCAAAAACAGATTTATATAAACGATTCAAAATAGTGAAAGGAGAAATTTAATAATGAATGGTTTTGATAGATTAAGAGAGCAAATAAAAGAACAAAAGGATACAGCATTAATAGAAGTTGTGAATTATCTATTGTCAAGAGAAGATATGGAACAAAAATATTTAAATGAAGAAAAAAATATTGAAGATATGTGTACGTTCATCAAGAATAAAGCTAGAGAGCATATGGAAAATGGGTGGAATTACATAGAAGATAAGGTTGTTTTTTCGTGGGCTGTTATGTATTACTCTTTACCAAATTCGTTCTTAAAAATTAATACTAATAAAGTAATGAGTAAAGAAAGTAAAAAGCAAAAAGTCGTTTCAAAAAATAATGTTGTTTCGTTAGAAAAAGCAAAGGAAGACATAGAAAAAAGAAAAGAAATTAAGCAATTATCCCTTTTTGGAGGTGTTGCATAGTGAAACAAGAAGAAATTGATACAATGATGAATGAAATCAATAAAAAATGTAAATTACCAAAACATTGGAATGAATTTATTGA
>CANQZT010000125.1 GCA_947628335.1 uncultured Clostridia bacterium
GGTCTTGTTTGGTATTATGCAATGCAAAACAGTAATGAATATAATAGCAATCATTAAACCTTTACAAGATAATAGCTATATTTTACAATTATTTAAAACATTATCTTGTAGCCTTAAATCTAGAAAAAAGATTTAAGGTATTTTTTTTATTGTCTCTTTATGCTATAATAATTTTATCAAATAAAAAGGAGTTTTTTTTTATGCCTCATTTAATTGCTAAAAATCCAACTGCAAAACATAATTATACGATTGAAAATACCATTGAAGCGGGTATTGTACTTAGTGGAACTGAAATAAAGTCTATTCGCGCTGGAAAAGTTAATTTAAAAGATAGTTATGTTATTATTAAAAATGCTGAAGCTTTTGTTCTTGGAATGCATATTAGTCCTTATGAACATGGTAATATTTTTAATAAAGATCCTTTGCGCGATAGAAAATTACTTTTAACTAAACGTGAAATAAATCGTTTAATTGGTCTAACAAAACAAAAAGGCTACTCTTTGGTTCCTGTTTCTTTATATTTTAAGGGTAGCTTTGTAAAATTAGAACTTGGTATTGGAAAAGGGAAAAAATTGTATGATAAAAGACAAGAACTAGCAAAAAAAGATGCAAATAAACAAATAGCTATTAATTTAAAAGAAAAAAATCGTTACTAATTATAGCAAAACTTTTAAATACAAGGAGATTTCATATTGAAAACAATATTAATTGTAGAAGATGATATAGATATTCATAATTTAATAAAAAAATTTTTAGAAAAACACCAATATAAAATTTTAGATGCATATTCTGGAACAGAAAGTCTTTTAATTATAGAAAAAGAACAAGTTGATTTAATTTTATTAGATTTAATGCTTCCTGGTTTAAATGGAGAAGAAATTGTAAAAAAAATAAAAGATATTCCAATTATAGTTATAAGTGCAAAAATATCTCCAGATGATAAAGTCAATGTTTTATTAAATGGTGCAAATGACTATATTACAAAACCTTTCAATAAAGATGAACTTTTAGCTAGAATAAAAGTACAACTAAGAATAAATACAAATAACAAAGATAATGATATTATAAAATATAAAAATATGATTTTAAATACATGCAATTATTCAGTTTATATAGGAGAAAATAAACTCCCCTTAACTAAAACAGAATATGCAATAATTAAACAACTATTATTAAGAAAAGGTCAATCTATAACAAAAACGAAATTGCTTGAAATGATAACTACAGACACAGAAGATTGTGATGAAAATTCTTTAAAAGTACATATAAGTAATATAAGGAAGAAAATAAGACAAATAACAGATGAAGAATATATAGAATCTGTTTGGGGAATAGGTTTTAAAATGTGTGAATAAAAATCTTTACCAAATCTTTACTATTTCTTAACCAATTTCTTAACTATTTTTTGATAAAATACAATTTGAAAGGAGGAGGTTATGAAATATATACTAGAAATACATAATCTTGAAAAAAAGTATAGAAAATTTAAAGTTCTTTCTTGTTTAAATATGCACATAAAAAAAGGAGCAATATATGGTCTTATAGGAAAAAATGGTGCTGGAAAAACTACATTAATTAGAATAATATGTGGACTACAAAAACCTACAAACGGCACTTATTCAATTTATGGAGTTCTAAATACCAATAATGAAATTAATAATGTTAGAAAAAGAATTGGTGCAATTGTAGAAACACCTTCCCTTTATCTAGATATGACTGCTGAGGAAAATTTAAAGGAACAATATAAAATAATCGGATTACCTAATTTTGATAATTTAGAAAACCTATTAAAGTTAGTTGGCTTAACAAAAAATTCAAAAGAAAAAATTAAAAATTTTTCTTTAGGTATGAAACAAAGATTAGGTGTTGCAATAGCCTTAGTAGGAAATCCTGATTTTCTTATATTAGATGAACCAATAAATGGATTAGATCCTAAAGGAATAATAGATTTAAGAGAGCTTATATTAAAATTAAACAAAGAACATGGTGTTACTTTCTTAATTTCAAGTCATTATTTAGATGAACTTTCAAAAATTGCAACAAATTATGGGTTTATGAACAATGGACAAATTATTCAAGAAATTTCCAGTGTAGATTTAGAACAAAAAGTAAAAAAAAGAACAGAAATAAAAGTAAGTAATATTAAAGAATGTGTAAAATATTTAGACGAAATGGGGCTTTCTTATGAAGTTATGGCTGAAAACGTAATTAACATATATCAAAAAGTAAATATTACAGAACTTGCTATTAACCTATCTAAAAGAAATTGTATAATAAATGAATTTAATGAAAAAGAGGAATCTTTAGAAAATTATTATATTAATTTGATAGGAGGTATTGAGAATGTATAAATTAATAAATGCAGGATTTTATAAACTAAAGAAAAGCAAAATTTTTTGGTGTATGATAATAGCAACTATACTAATGACAGTAATAACATATTTTATATTTAAATTTGATATGTTTGCTTTTTCAAGCGACAAAGTAGTATTAGAAAATAATTATACATCTGATTTGATTTTTATATCATTTATTATTGCAATATTCATAACTTTATTTAACGGTTCTGAATTTTCAGAACGGTACAATAAGAAATAAGATTGTTGTTGGGCATACAAAAAAGCAAATTTACTTATCAACGTTATTTATTAATATTTTTACAAGTATTATTATAGAAATTGTATGTTTAATATCTAGCATTATAATATGTTACATTACAAATCGGAGCATTGAAAATAGAAATAAATGAATTTGCAATAATTATTTGTATTTCTATGCTTATCGTAATAACTTATGCAACTATATTTACGACTATTTTAATGCTATTTTCTGATAGTAACATATCAACATCTATTATTCTTCTTATAACTTTTGTTATGTTGATTGGTGGTTCTTATTTAAAAAATACAGCATCTATGAATGAATATTATTACGGTTGTTTTTATAGTGATGGTAAATTAGTAGAAGCAACTATTTCAGGAAAAAATTCCTTTTTCCCTGGAGAAGAAAAACAGAAGATATATAAAACTATTTTGTACTTTATACCAACAGGTAATGCAATAATGATGTCAAATAAGTTATTACATATTGACCCTGATATAGAACACAGGTCAGACTATAATAATACGATGATATTATTAAGTTCAATAAGTGAAATCTTTATTTTCACGGCAATAGGAATGAGTATATTTAATAAAAAACAACTAAAATAGGAGAATATATGAGCATTTGTATTTATATTTATATAGTTTTAGCAATAATTATTTTTATATTATTGCTAAAACTGATTTTTATAAAAAAATCAGTAAAAGAAATTCGAATAGAATTAAAAAGAATATTAAAATCAAATACGAATAATTTATTAACAATATCAAGTACTGATAAAAGTGTAAAAAGCCTTGCACAAGACTTAAATATTGAACTTAAAAATTTAAGAGAACAAAGATTACAATATGAAAGTGGAAATCAAGAACTAAAATCATCAATTACAAATATTTCCCACGATTTAAGAACGCCACTAACAGCAATTAATGGATATATAGATTTAATAAAAGAAAACGATGATAAACAAAAGACACAAGAATATTTAAAAGTAATCGAAAGAAAAACAAATGATTTAATAAACTTAACAGAGGATTTATTTAATTTTAGTAAAACATTAGACATAGGTGAAAAAATAGAAAAGGAAAATTGTTGTATAAATGAATTATTAGAAGAAACTTTGGTAAATTATTATACTATTTTTAAAGAATATGATATTGCACCAGATGTAAGAATTTGCAAGGAAAAAATATATAGAAATTTGAATAAAAATACTATGATTCGAGTTTTTGAAAATATTTTATCTAATATCAGCAAATACAATAATGGTAATGTAAGAATATGTTTAGAAAGTAATGGTAATATTATATTTTCTAATAAAGCCACTTCTTTAGATGCTACTACCGTACAAAAAATATTCCATAGATATTTCACAGTAGAAAATGCAAGAAAATCTAATGGTATTGGATTATCTATTGCAAAACAACTTGTAGAATTAAATGGTGGAAATATAAACGCTACATATAAGAATGAAATCTTAACTATTGAAATACTATTATAAGAAAATTAACCTTGTTGTATAGGAAAAATTATCCCCAGTACGACTGGGGATAATTTTTGTTTAATTTATGCTTTGTTACTTGAACCAAATACATCTTTAATTTTATGTTGTACTGTTCTTTTTATTTCTTCTCTTGCTGGTGTTAAGTATTTTCTTGGGTCAAATGCTTCTGGTTGTTCTGCAAATACTTTTCTAATTTGTGCTGTCATTGCAAGTCTTAAATCTGTATCTACATTTATTTTTGATACTCCTTTTAAACTTGCTTCGTGTAGCATTTCATCTGGTACTCCCTTTGCTCCTGGAATATTGGCTCCATATTTATTGCACATTTCTACAAGTTCAGGAATTA
>CANQZT010000126.1 GCA_947628335.1 uncultured Clostridia bacterium
CTTTATCTCTTCTTCAGTTACAACCTCTTCATCTTTTTCAGATACTCCAAATAATTTTGATATTAAGTTTGTAAAACCTGTTAATAATTTTACAAATGGTATAGTTATAATATAAATTAATTTTATAATATTAATAGTTCCATATGCAATTTTTTCATAATGTTTCATAGCTAACCTTTTAGGTACTAATTCTCCAAATACTAAAGTAAAAAATGATAGTATTAATGTTATTATTATAATTGATATACTTTGCCAAACTCCTAGTGATATTGTTGGAATTAATTTATTTAATATTGGAGCCAACCTACTTGCAAATGCATCGGATGCAAAAGCACTTGATAAAAAACCTGCAAGTGTAATCCCTATTTGTATTGTTGCTAAAAACTTACTTGGATTTTCTAGCATTTTTAAAATTTCTTTTGCTTTTTTATCACCATTTTTGGCTTGTTTTGAAACTTTAGCATCGTTTAGCGAAACATATGCCATCTCGCTTGCTGCAAAAAAAGCATTAAAAAATATTAGTAGAATTAAAACTCCTATTTGAGATATCATTTTATAATTTTTCCTTTCATGTTATATGTTTCAAATATAGAGATATTATATATTTAACACTACAATATGTCAATTATTTTTATGTATTTTCATCTACTTGCAACTGGTAATATTGGAACTTGTGAGCTATTTAACAATACCATATCTACATAATTAATATAATCTTGTCTTGAAAGCTTTAATGTTTCATTTTCTCCTTGTATTTCTTTACTTTGTGTAAATTCTTCATCTATATTATTATTAAAAACATTGTTTTTTTGTAAATTAACTATATTTCTTCTATTAATAGTATTTATAAAATGATTAACATTATTCAAATTTGTTTCATTTGTCTGATTAATAATTTCCTTATGAATATTTGTATTAGCTATATTTGAAACTTCTGTAATATTATTTTCTTGTATATATTTGTTCTCTTCAACATAGTTAGTTTCTTTTTCTACATTTGTAGTTTCTTCTGAAGTATTTTTTGTACTTTCTACTTTTATATGTATATTTTCTCCATTTTCTATATTAATTTCTATTAATGATTTTTGTACATCATATCCATCTACTGATGAATTTTGTTTTAAGTAATATTTCCCATTACCTAATAACAATTCAATTTTTCCGTCTTGATTTGTTATTAAATTTTCCTTTATAACAGAACTTTCTTCATCTATTATTGAAAAAGTATTTCCTTGTATTGGCTGTTTTGTTTGATGATCTATATTTTTAATTTCTATTTGAGATTTTTTATAAAAATTTATATTAGTTGTATTTTCAATAGTTTCCATTCCTTTTTCAATAAGGATATATGTATTATCCGCTTCTTCTGAATTTTTACATGTGTATACATTCACCCCTTCTTTTTCATAATATGTTTTTATTTTTATTTCTTGCTCTATATCTTTAGGTACTATAAGATAAAATGTTTCGTCACTTGAAAAGATATTCTTAGTATTTCCATATATATCGGTAATTTTACTATCTTGACCTATTTCTATTGATACATTTATATTATCTATATCTTTCGATATTATTGAATATTCCTTATATTTATAATTTTTGTCTTGTGGATATTCCCTCCAACTGTTACTTTTTTCCTTTATTTCAATAGTTTCTTCTGGTTCTTTTTCAGCATTTTCTAATATTTTACGTGTTATTCCTAAAATTGATGTTCCATAAGCATCATCAATTACGTAATCTTCAATATTTCTTCCTTCTGCTGTTATGCAAATAGCTTCTTGTGTAGCAAGTTCTGCTTCAATCCAATTACTGCAACCTAATTCTTCATATGTTTTACAACCATACCCATTTTTTATTACATTTTTTATTGCTTGATTATTGCATATTTTAATATCTGTTGCAACAAACAAACCATGAATATTATTCTTTTTTGTTGAATATACTGGATCTTCTCCATATTTTCTAAGTACTATATTTTTCTCTTCTCCATTATACGAATAATGCGTATCTCCAGTCCATTTTGTTAAAATCTTAATGTTTTCTTCTCCTACTAATGTTGCTTTACATACATAACTTATATTAAATACTATCATAATTATTAATATTATACTTACTATTTTCTTTTTCATTTCTTTCCTCCTAATTTATTTCTATTGCTTGAACACATCTTCTATTTTCAGGTTCTTCTAAAATTCCTGTAATTAGCGTAAGCCTATTGTCTTTAGTTTTGCTTAAATATGTCCAATCTGTTTGCTTTATAGTAACATTGGTTACTACTTTATATTCTTTTCTATTATTTCCTTTAATATAAATAATTACATCTCCTTCTACTAAGTTATCCAAATCTGCAAAGTAATTTTCTTTATAACCTGCACTTGCTGCTACAAGTCCAATGTTTCCGGCTAAATTAGATGTTTCTTCAAAATGTCCAACGTAATTATTAATAATTTCACCATTTGTTCCTTCCTTTATTTCTGTCTCAACTTTAATTTTGGGTATAATTATTTTCCATTCTTCTGTTTTTTCTAATAATTGCTTTTCGTTATTTTCTTCTTCAACATTTGCAATTTTCTTTTCTTCTGTATTTGTTTTTAAATTTAAAATCATAATTGTTAAAATATTGGTCTGCACAAAGACAATTACACTAATAATTAGTGTTACCAAACTTATGCATTTTTTGCTACAACAACTCATTCATTGGCTCACACTCCTATTATTAAATTTTGTTTTTTGGATTTTTCATTTAGATCTAAATTTTTAGATTTTCAAAAAATTTTTGATTTTAACCCTTATAATCATTGGTGCGAAATCGAAACTTTCGGCAATGATTTATATTTTCTAGAAAAAATGTATTATTATTATAGTACATCTTTTTTGATTTGTAAAGAACTTTTCATCGACAAAAAATGCCAGTTTTCGACACTGACATTTCTCAAATATTTTATTTTTTGTTCCATCCTTCTTTATTTACTTGTCTTTGCCTTGCTATTGCTAACGAATCATCTGGTACATCATCTGTTATAGTTGACCCTGCTGCTACAAATGTATTTTTTCCTAATTTTACTGGTGCAACCAAATTTGTATTAGACCCAATAAATGAATTATCACCAATAATTGTTTTACTCTTATTAAATCCATCATAATTACATGTTATAGTTCCACATCCAATATTAGTCTTTGCTCCTATTTCACAATCTCCCATATAAGATAAATGTGGTACTTTTGTGCCTTCTCCTATATCTGCTTTTTTTACCTCTACAAAACTTCCTACCTTTACTTTATTTGCTAAATGACATCCTTCACGTATATATGAATTAGGTCCAATTTCACAATCTTCTCCAATAACTACTCCCGACTTTATTACGGTATTTGGATGAATAATAGTATCCATACCAATTTCTACATCATCATATATGTATGTACTATTTATATCTTCAATTGTAACACCATTTTTCATATGTTCTGTATTAATACGAATTTGTAAAGCTTTTGTTAGGATTTCTAAATCCATTCTATCATTGACACCTAATACTTCTGCATTATCTGATACAACAACAGATCCTGTTTTTAATCCTTTATCATACATAATTTTTATAACATCTGTTAAGTAATATTCTTTTTGTGCATTATCGTTCTTTAGCTCTTTTAATGCTTTTTGTAACTCTACAATATCAAAACAATACATTCCTAGATTAACTTCTTTTATTTGTAATTGTTCTTCGTTACAATCTTTATGTTCTACAATTTCTTTTATTTTTCCATCAGTATCATGAATAATTTTCCCATAAGGAATTATTTGATCATGTACCATAGTTAGAATAGTTGCACTTTCTCCTCTATTATTGGATTCTTCTACTAATTTTTTTAAAGTTGATGGTCTCATAATAGGATGATCTCCATTTAAAATAAGAACTTTTCCGGTTCTTCCTTCAAGTAATTTAGCAGCTTTCATAACTGCATGACCTGTTCCTAATTGTTCTTCTTGGATTGCATATTTAACACTGTCACCCAATACTTCTTGGATTTGTTCCTTTTGGTATCCTACTACAGCAATTACATCTTCGACTCCTGCTCTTCTTGCATTTTCAACAGCTCTTTTTATAATTTCTTTTCCATATATTTTATGTACTAATTTTGATTTCTTAGATTTCATTCTAGTACCTTTTCCTGCTGCCATAACAATTGCAATTGTTTCCATAAGCCTATTTTCTCCTTTCAACGCATACATTTATATATTAATTTTACCTTTTCTATCAATAACGTTTTTTATTGTAACATAAAAAAATATATAATGCAAATGATTTACATTATATATTTTATTCATTTGATCAAATTTCGTGTATTAGAATTTCTTAGTAATTTACTATTTTTTACATAGTTAAATAAT